>NZ_AMXB01000001.1:0-249193 GCF_000310125.2 Thauera sp. 27 | reverse complement strand
CCACCAGCCGATCGGCTCGGTCACCGGCCCGAATCAGCCATGGGACGTGCCCATCCACATCGTCAGCCACAATCGCAGGCTGTTGGCGCCTTTCGAGGCCGCAGGCTTTGTCCCTGGCCTGGTGCCGCCAGCGACGCCTTTCGGCCCCATGCACGCCATCACGCCGCTGCTCATCGAGGCGTTTGCAAGCCCACCCTGACACAGCCACAGCGCAAGCCAGCCGCATGCATAAACGCGCCAGGCGCTGGCCGCTCAGCCCGCGACCGGCCTGACCCTGCCCGCTGCCCGCTTGGCGCGCGCACGCGCCTCCTCGACGTCCGCGCCGTTGGCGACTGCGACGCCCATGCGGCGCTTGACGAAGGACTCGGGCTTGCCGAACAGGCGCAGGTCGCTGCGCGGCACGGCGAGCGCCTCGGCGACGCCCTCGTAGCGCAGCGCCCCGGCATCGACGCCGCCGTAGATCACCGCCGACGCACCCGGCTCGCGCAGCGCGGTATCCACCGGCAAACCGAGGATGGCACGTGCGTGGAGCTCGAACTCGGAGAAGCGCTGCGAGCACAGCGTGACCAGGCCGGTATCGTGCGGCCGTGGGCTCACTTCGGAGAACCACACCTGATCGCCGCGCACGAACAGCTCGACGCCGAACAGCCCGCGTCCGCCCAGGTTGCCCGTGACCACAGCGGCGATCTCTTGTGAGCGCGCCAGCGCCGCCGGGCTCATCGCCTGCGGCTGCCACGACTCGACGTAGTCGCCCGCCACCTGCACATGGCCGATCGGCTCGCAGAAGTAGGTGCGGACCTCGCCGCCGGCATCACGGGCACGCACCGTGAGCAGGGTGATCTCGTACTCGAAGTCGATGAAGCCTTCGACGATGACGCGCCCCTGATTGACCCTACCGCCGGCCGCGGCATGGTCCCAGGCCTTCTTCACGTCGTCCGGCCCGCGCAGCAGCGACTGCCCCTTGCCCGAGGACGACATCACCGGCTTGACGATGCAGGGATAGCCGATGCCGCCGTCGATTGCAGCCTGCAACTCGTCGAGCGAATCAGCGAAGCGGTAAGGCGAGGTGGGCAGGCCGAGGGTCTCGGCAGCCAGGCGGCGGATGCCCTCGCGGTTCATGGTGAGCTGGGTGGCGCGCGCCGTGGGAATGACCTCGGCGAGGCCGGCGGCCTCGATCTCGGCGAGCATGTCGGTCGCGATGGCCTCGATCTCCGGTACGACCAGGTGCGGGCGCTCCTGCTCGATCAGCGCACGCAGGGCCGCGCCGTCGGTCATCGGGATCACATGGGCACGATGGGCGACCTGATGGCCGGGTGCGTTGGCGTAGCGATCGACGGCGATGACTTCGACGCCCAGGCGCTGCAGGGCGATGATCACCTCCTTGCCGAGCTCGCCGGCGCCGAGCAGCATCACGCGCAACGCGGAGGGTGAAAGCGGGGTACCGAGGTCCATGCGGGCTCTCCTTGTCGGTATGGGGAACGCCGCATGTTAATACGCCACGCGTTCAGGCACGTGGAATCTGCGCCGGCTGCGAGGCTCTGCAACAGAGGCGCCGCGCTCGAAAGCTCGCGGCTTGCGCCGCTCCTACACGGGACGCATCGTGCATTTGGCTTTGCTGTGGGAGCGGCGCGAGCCGCGAGGGGTTAAAGGCGACGCGCAGCGCATACCCAGCGCAAAAAAAAGACCCTGCGCGCTGCGATTGCCCTACTCGCGACGCTCGGCCGAATCGAGCGGCCCCCAGTGGGCATCGACGGGCACAGCCTCCTCGGCAGCCTGAGGGCGCTCGAAGCGGTACAGCAGGGCCTTGCACTTGGCGCAGGACACGAAGCGCTGGCTGTCCTTGCCGTGGCTAAGGCCTTCCTCCTTGAGATCGACAGCCCCGCAGGCGTGACACGAGGGCTCCGCCTGGCCGTGCGCCTGCAGGTAAACGTCAAGCTCGGGGAGCGCGCGCTTGGCTTTCTCGTGCTTGTGAAAAACGCGCATGATCATCCACATGGAGAAGAACACAGCCATGATGAAGAGGACCGGCAGAGGGAAGTCAGACATCGTGAGGGCAATCCGGGCGGGTTCTTGACCCCGCCGACCTTAGCGGAAGGCTGCTCCGCATTCCCTGTTCGAGGTCAAGTTTGGCGGCCCCCGCCAGCCTCCCCAGTCTCGCCATCTTCAAGCTGCACCGACTCGATCTTCTGGAAGTGCGCACTGATCTTGCGGCTGGAGGTCTGCACGTCCTGCACGTCGCGGCTGGCCTGCTCGATGTGGCGGGCGAGCGCCGCCATGCGCTCGTCGAAGCGGTGAAAATCCTTCGCCAGCTTGCCGAGCGCGTCCTGGATGACGTGGATCTGCTTGCGCGTCTCGACGTCCTTGAGCACGGCACGCGCGGTGTTGAGGACCGCCATCAGCGTGGTCGGCGACACGATCCACACCCGGCGCTGCTGGGCGTGGGCGACGAGCTCGGGGTGGTAGGCATGGATCTCGGCGAACACCGCCTCGGCGGGCAGGAACATCACCGCACCGTCCGAGGTCACCCCGGGCAGGATGTATTTGTCGGCAATGGCGTCGATATGGCGACGCACATCGGCGCGGAAGGCGGTCTGCGCGGCGCGCCGCTCCAGCCCGCCCGCATCTGCATCGAACATGCGCTGGTAGTTCTCCAGCGGGAACTTGGCATCCACTGCTACATCCCCGGTCGGCGCCGGCAGGCTGAGCAGGCAATCGACACGGCTGCCATTGGGCAGCGCTGCCTGGAAGGCAAAGGCATCGGGCGGCAGGATGTTCTGCACCAGGGCCTCGAGCTGGACCTCGCCGAAGGCGCCGCGGGCGCGCTTGTCGCCGAGCAGCGCCTGCAGGCTGACCACGTTGGTGGTCAGGCCGTCGATCTTCTTCTGCGCTTCGTCGATGGTGGCCAGGCGCGCCATCACGCTGGCGAAGGTCTCATTGGTCTTGCGAAAGCCCTCGTCCAGGCGCTGGCTGACCTGGCCCGACAAGGTGTCGAGGCGGCCGTCGACGCTCTGCGTCAACGCCTGCATGCCGCGCGACAACTGCATGGAGGCGGCTGTAAGCCCGCGCTGCAGCAGTTCGCGGTCGGCACGGGCGTGCTCGCCGATGCGATCGGTCTGGCGCGCCAGACCCTCATGCAGATCACGCAGGATCTCGCGGTGCTGCGCGCCTAGGCGCTGCTCGAGCTGTTCGGCAAGCACCTCGGACAGCTCGCCCTGCAAGCGGCGCTCGCTGCCGAAGCTGCGCGCCAGCAACCACGCCAGCGCAATCAGCGCCAGCAGCAACAAACCACCCAGCAGCATCTCCGCCTGGGTCAGCGTCAACGTCCCGATCTGCAAGCCCGCGCTCCTCAGGCCAGCGCACGCAAGCTGGCCAGCGGCGGGCGCGACAGCAGCTTGCGCGTACCCAGCCAGCCGCCGGCCACCACGCCAGCCGTGCCCAGCAGCACGGCCACCACGACCGGCGCCAGCGCAGGGACATAGGCCATGCGGAAAACCTGCTCGGCGAGCAGCCAGCCGATCGCGCTCGCCCCCACGCCCGCGAGTATGCCCGCCACGCTGCCGAGCACGAGGAACTCGGCGAGCAAGGCCTGGCGAACCTGGCGGTTGCGCGCGCCCAGCGTGCGCAGCATGGCGAGCTCGTACTCGCGCTCGTCGTGGGTCGACTGCAGGGCCGCATACAGCACCACCAGTCCCGCCAGCACCGCAAAGCCGAACACGAACTGCACGATCAGGATCAGCTTGTCAGTCATCGACTGCACCTGGGCGACCACCGCGGCGATGTCGATCACGGTGAGGTTGGGGAAGGCGCTGATCAGCCGGGTGGTGAAATCGTGGCGCTCGGCGGGCAGATGGAAGCTGGTGATCAGGCTGGCGGGATACGTCTCGAGCAGCCCCTCTGAGGCGATGAAGAAGAAATTGACCCGCATCGAATCCCACTCCAGCGTGCGCACGCTGGTGATCGGAGCCTCGACGCGCTCACCGGCAATCTCGAAGGTCACGCGGTCGCCGAGCTTGAGCCCGAAGGTCTGCGCCAGGCCGACTTCGACCGAGAACTGCGGCTCGCGCGCAGCGCCATGCCAGCGCCCGGCGCTGACCACGTTGGCGTCCGGCAGCGCGGCAGCATAGGACAGGTTGAACTCGCGCTCTGCCAGCCGCCGGGTGCGCTGGTCCTCAAACGCCTCGGGCGCGATCGGCGTGCCGTTGATGGCGACCATGCGGCCACGGATCATCGGCTGAATCGCCGGCTCGGGCAGCCCCTCGGCACCGAACAACGCGGCCACGCCCTGACGCTGGTCGGGCTGGATGTTGATGACGAAGCGGTTGGGCGCATCCGCCGGCGCCATGGCGCGCCAGTTGTCGAGCAGGTCGCCGCGCACCAGGGTCAGCAACAGCAGCGCGGTCATGCCCAGGCCGAGCGCCGCCGCCTGCACGACGCTGCCGCCCATGCGCCGGCCGAGCGCAGCCACACCGTAACGCCAGCCGCCGCCACGCAGGCTGCCCTGCCCCTTCAGCCGCCCGGCCAGGTGCAGCACCCACCACGCCGCAAGCGCGAACACGCCGAGCGCGAGCGCAAAGCCGAGTGCGACCATCAGGCCAAGCCGCATATCGGCGGCGATCCAGAAGATCAACCCGAGCAAGGCCGCCAGCCCGAAGGCCCAGGCCGCGCCCGAGAGTGGCTCGGCGATGTCGAACTCGCGGCGCAGTACCCTCAGTGTGCTGACCTTGTGCAGGCGCAGCAGCTGGGGCAGCACGAAACCTGCCAGCAGCGCCATGCCGACCGCCAGTCCATGCGCGATCGGCAGCAAGGAGGGCGCCGGCAGCTCGGTGGCGAGGATCTCGCGCAGGCCGCCCGCCAGCCCCCATTGCACGCTCCAGCCCAAGGCGGTACCGGCCAGCGCTGCAGCCAGGCCGAAGATCAGGAACTCGCCGACGACGATGCCAAGCACCTGTGCCTGGCGCGCGCCGAGCACGCGCATCACCGCGCAGCCATCGAGGTGGCGTGCCATGAAGCGGCGCGCGGACAAGCCGACTGCTACCGCGGCGAGGATCACTGCCAGCAAGGCCGCGAGGCGCAGGAAGCGCTGCGCCTGGTCGAGTGCCGCGCGCACTTCGGGGCGGGCGTTCTCCACCGTCTCCACCGCCTGCCCGCGCCCCAGGTTGTCGCGCGCCCAGCGTTCATAGGCGTCGACCGTGGTCTGCTCGCCAGCAACGTGCAGGCGCCAGGTGGCACGGCTGCCCTCGGCGATCAGGCCGGTGCGCTCGAGTTCGTCCAGGTTGAAGATCGCCCGCGGCAGCAGGCTGAAGAAGTTGGCGCCACGGTCGGACTCGAAGCTCACCATGGCGCCGACGCGGAACGCCAGCTCGCCCATGCCGACCACGTCGCCGACCTTGACCCCAAGCTCGGCGAACAGGCGCTCGTCCAACCACAGCTCGCCCGGCGCCGGCACCCTGCCCGCGACGGCATCGTCCTGGTTGGGACCCGCTGCGATACGGATGGCGCCACGCAGCGGGTAGCCATCCTCCACCACCTTGACGCCGGCCAGCGCCGCGGTTTCCTCTGTGCTCGCCATGCTGGTGAACAGCACGGTGGTGGCGACCTGCAAGCCACGGTCGCGCGCCTCGTCGGCAAACGCCGCCGGCCACGGCCGGTCGGCACGCAGCAGGAGATCGCCGCCGAGCAACTGGTTGGCCTCGCGGTCGAGCGCACGACCGACGCGGTCAGCCAGGAAGCCAACGCTGGTCAGGCTTGCCACCGCGATCACGATCGCCAGCCCGAGCAGGTGCAGTTCGCCTGCGCGCAGGTCGCGCAGCATCATGCGAGCAGCGAGCAGCAGGGAACGCATCATGTCGCCGGCCTCACTTCGCGTTGCCGAGCAGACGCCGCGCCAGCTCGCACCAATAGGCAACGCCCGCCGGCATCACCTCGTCGTTGAAGTCGTAATGCGGGTTGTGCAGCATGCAGCCACCCTCACCCGGGCCGTTACCGATCCACACATAGGCGCCTGGCTTCTCCTGCAGGAAGTAGGCGAAATCCTCCGCACCCATGCTCGGTCGGCGGTCGGTGAACACGCGCTCTGGCCCCGCCACCGCACACGCAGCCTCGGCGCACAGCGCGGCCTCGGCGGCGGTGTTGATCGTCGGCGGGTAACCGCGGCGGAACTGGAACTCCACCTCCACGCCATGGCTCGCCGCAATACCCTCGGCAACCTGGCGCAACCCCTGCTCCAGGCGGTCGCGCACCGCGGCGGAGAAGGTGCGTACCGTACCGCACAGCTCGGCGCGGTCGGGAATCACGTTGTAGGCCTCGCCGGCGTGGAACTGCGTGACCGACACCACGCCGGCATCGATCGGGTCGAGCACCCGGCTGACCAGGGTCTGCGCGGCCTGCACGAAGGCCGCACCCGCCACTACGGGATCGACCCCCAGATGCGGCATGGCCGCATGTGCGCCGACACCGGTGAAGCGAATGTCGAAGCGGTCTGCGCTCGCCATCACCGGACCGCTGTGGATGGCGAAGCTGCCCGCCTCCATGCCCGGCCAGTTGTGCATGCCGAACACGGCCTCCATCGGGAAGCGCTCGAACAGGCCGTCGGCGATCATCGCCGGTGCCCCGCCCTCGCCCTCCTCGGCAGGCTGAAAAATCAGGTAGACGGTTCCGTCAAAGTCACGCCGCGCAGCCAGCGCCTCGGCCGCGCCGAGCAGCATCGTGGTGTGGCCGTCATGGCCGCAGGCGTGCATGCAGCCCTGTACGGTTGACTTGTGTGCGAACTCGTTACGCTCGGTGATCGGCAGGGCGTCCATGTCGGCACGCAGGCCGATCGCGCGCAGACCACGCCCGCCACGCACCACGCCGACCACACCCGTACCCCCGATGCCACGATGAACCTCTATGCCGAGCGCCTCGAGCTGGCGCGCGACGAGCTCGGCCGTGCGGTGCTCCTCGAAGGCGAGCTCGGGATGGGCATGGATATCGCGCCGTATGGCGGTCAGCTTGTCCTGAAGGGGGCGTACACTTTCGATGAGGCTCATGGCTGCACCGTATCGTTGTGGGTCGTTGCGGGTGTCCGAGTGTATTACAGGCGGACGGGACGGCGGCTTGCGCGGCGCGCACTTTGCCTTGCTTTCGCG
Organism: Thauera sp. 27; assembly: GCF_000310125.2. Classification (NCBI taxonomy): domain Bacteria; kingdom Pseudomonadati; phylum Pseudomonadota; class Betaproteobacteria; order Rhodocyclales; family Zoogloeaceae; genus Thauera; species Thauera sp. 27. The sequence goes on along the minus strand of NZ_AMXB01000001.1, from coordinate 242,066 downwards.
GTCTGAAGCCGGCGCGAAGGCGAAGTTCCCGCACCTGCAGCAACCGCGGCTGCAGACTGGCGACCCGGCAACATTTCTGCTGACTATCGCGCTTCAGGACCGATAATCGCGCATGAACGAGATGACCACCCCTTCCGCCGGGCTCCCCGCCGCGGCCTCCGACCTGCCCTTCGACAGCCTCCCACTCGCCCCAGCGATGCTGGACACCCTCCGCCAGCTCGACTACCGCACGATGACCCCGATCCAGGCCGCCAGCCTGCCGCTTGCGCTTGCCGGGCACGACCTCATCGCCCAGGCCAAGACCGGCAGCGGCAAGACCGCAGCCTTCGCCCTGCCGCTGCTGGCCCGGCTGGACGTGCGCAAGCTCGCCGTGCAGGCCATGGTACTGTGCCCGACGCGCGAGCTGGCCGACCAGGTCACGCAGGAGATCCGCCGCCTGGCGCGCTTCGAAGCCAACATAAAGGTGTTGCCGCTGTGCGGCGGCACGCCGATGCGGCCCCAGCGCGACAGCCTGGAGCACGGCGCCCATGTTGTTGTCGGCACGCCCGGACGAATCATGGACCACCTTCAACGCGGCAGCCTCGTGCTTGACGAGCTCAGCACCCTGGTGCTGGACGAGGCCGACCGCATGCTGGACATGGGCTTCCACGACGACATCGCCTTCATCGCCAGCCGCTGCCCCTCGGCACGGCAGACTCTGTTGTTCTCCGCCACCTACCCCGAAGGCATCGCCACCCTGGCCGCACGCTTCCTGCGCACTCCACAGGAGGTGAAACTGCTCGAGCAGCATGCGGGCAACAAGATCCGCCAACGCTTCTACGAGATCGAGCATCCGGCGCGCCTGCAGGCGGTCGCCCGCCTGCTGCGCCACTACCGCCCCGCCAGCGCGCTGGCTTTCTGCAACACGCGTCAGCAATGCCGCGAGTTGGTCGATCTGCTGCGCGCCCAAGGCTTCGCCGCCCTGGCCCTGAACGGCGAACTCGAGCAGCGCGAGCGCGATCAGGTGCTGATCCAGTTCGCCAACCGGAGTTGCTCGGTGCTGGTCGCCACCGACGTCGCCGCACGCGGGCTGGACATTGCCCAGCTCGAAGCGGTGATCAACGTCGATGTCACCCCCGACCCCGAGATCCACATCCACCGTATCGGCCGCACCGGCCGCGGCGACGAGGACGGCTGGGCGCTGAGCCTGTGCAGCAGCGCGGACAAGCGCCGCATCACAGGCATTGCACAGGCCATGGGCTTCGAACCCGAGTGGCACGCGCTTGACGAGCTGCCCGAGGACGGAAGCCTGCCCGTGCCGGCGCCGATGGTGACGCTACTGATCCTGGGCGGACGTAAGGATAAGATCCGCCCCGCCGACGTGCTCGGCGCGCTCACCGGCGAGGCTGGCTTCAGCCGCGAGCAGGTGGGCAAGATCACCGTCACCGACCAGACGACCTATGTCGCCGTCGAGCGCACGATCGCAGGCGAGGCGGTCCGTCGCCTGTCGGCCGGCAAGCTCAAGGGAAAGAAGGTGAAGGTGCGCGCACTCGAGATCTGAACCCTTCAGCCGGACGCCAGTCATCTTGAAGCTCTACTACGCGGATCATTTCGTCCTGCCCTTGCCCGACGGGCACCGCTTTCCGATGGAGAAATACGCACTGCTGCGCCAACGCCTGCGCGACAGCGGTTTTTTTGCCGAAAACGACTTCCGCGTGCCCGCCGCGGCGAGCGACACCGAGATCCTGCGCGCCCACGACGCCGGCTACCTGGCGAGGGTTGCGGCCGGCACGCTGGACGCAGCCGAGGTGCGGCGCATCGGCTTTCCGTGGGCTGCCGCGATGGTCGAGCGCTCGCGCCGCTCGGCCGGGGCCACGCTCGCTGCTTGCCGCAGTGCGCTCGATGGCGAGGGCGGCAGCGCCTGCGCCGCCAACCTGGCCGGCGGCACCCACCACGCACACCGCGACTTTGGCTCGGGCTTCTGCGTGTTCAACGACGCCGCCATCGCCGCACTGGCGATGCGCGCCGAAGGCCGCGTCCGCCGCGTCGCCATCGTCGACTGCGACGTTCATCAGGGCGACGGCACAGCCACCATCCTCGCCGACTCACCCGAGATCTTCACTTGCAGCCTGCATGGCGCGAAGAACTTCCCTTTCCGCAAGCAGGCGAGCGACCTCGATATCGAACTGGCCGACGACACCGGCGACGAGGACTACCTCGCCGCGCTCGACGATGCGCTCGACACCGTGTTCAACCACGCGCGCCCCGAACTGGTGATCTACCTCGCCGGCGCCGACCCCTACGCAGGCGACCGCCTGGGCCGCCTGGCGCTCAGCATCGAAGGGCTGAAGACCCGTGACGAACGCGTACTCGGCACCTGCCGGGCAGCCGGCGTGCCGGTTGCGGTGGCGATGGCAGGCGGCTATGCGCAGCCGATCGAGGACACGGTGACGGTACATTTCAACACCGTGCACACCGCGGCGCGCATCTTCGGCGGGCGCCGCTGAGCCGGTCCGGCCCCTTGCGTCAGCCATAGCCATGGCTTCAACCCGGCCGACCGGTCTGCACACTCAACAGGAAACTGCCCGTGACACTACCTGCGCTCAGGCTGCTCGGCGTCGACTTCACCTCCGCGCCCCGCCGGGCCAAGCCGATCACTGTCGCCCACGGCCACCTGGCCGGTGCGCGTGTGACGCTCGACCATTTCGAATGGTGCGAGGACTGGCCCTCCTTCGAAGCCGTGCTGGCGCGCCCTGGTCCCTGGCTGGGCGCCTTCGACTTTCCCTTCGGCCTGCCACGCGAAGCCGTGATCGACCTCGGCTGGCCGCAGGGCTGGCCGGCACTGGTACGCCACTGTGCAGACCTCGGCAAGCCAGGCTTTCGCGCCGCACTGGACGCTTACCGCGAGTCACGCCCCGTCGGCCAGCGCTACGCCCACCGTGCCACCGACCTGCCTGCGCGTTCCCACAGCCCACTCAAGCTGGTCAACCCACCGGTGGGGCTGATGTTCCTGGAAGGCGCAGCCCGCCTGCTCGCCGCAGGCGTACATCTGCCCGGCCTGCATGACGGCGACCCACAGCGCGTGGCCATCGAGGCCTACCCCGGACTGCTCGCCCGGCGCACCACCACTGCGTCGTACAAGAGCGACGAGCGCCGCAGGCAGACCGCGGAGCGGCGCGCGGCACGGGAGGGCATCGTCGATGCGCTGAGTTCTCGACCAGCAGGCGTTGCCGGCAAAGACGATGCCGGCGGCCTGCATGCGACAAGGACACAGCGCGAAGCCTTGATCAACGACGCCAGCGGCGATCTGCTCGATGCCGCACTCGCCCTGATGCAGGCAGCCGCCGCAGCGCGCGCGGGCCCGCCGCTGTTCGGCCTACCCGCCGGGATGGACCCGCTGGAAGGATGGATCGCCGGCTGCTAGCCGCTTGCGTTTACCCAGTCAGACCTTGAACCGGCTCACCGCCTCGTGCAGCTTGCCCGCCAGACCGTCCAGCTGTCTCGCGGTCTCGGCTGCAGAGCCCGCCGCCAGGGTGTTTTCCTGCGTCATCTGGGCAATCTGTTCCATACGCTGAGCGACCTCAAGGACCGCTACGTCCTGCTCGCGGACGGCGAGCGCGATGCTGCGCACCGATTCGGTCACCTGCGCCGTGTTGGCGCTCGCGGCGTCGAGCCGGCCAGTGGAGGCGACCACACCATCGCGCGTCGTCCCCGCCCGCTTGTTCGCCTGCTGCATGCGCGCCACCGCGCGATCGACCTCGGACTGAACGCGGCCGATCAGGTTGGAGATCTCGTCGGTAGCCTTGGTGGTGTTCTCGGCAAGCTTGCGCACCTCATCGGCAACAACCGCAAAACCGCGCCCCTGTTCGCCTGCGCGCGCAGCCTCGATCGCTGCGTTCAAGGCGAGCAGATTGGTCTGGTCGGCGATTTCCTTGATCGTATTGACGATACCGTCGATCTTTCGCGAGCTCTCGGCCAGATGAGCGATATCGCTGCTTGCCTCCTCGATCATGCCCGCCAACGTGTCAACGTTCTGGGTGGCCTCGCGAACAGCGGCCAGCGTCGTGTCGATATCCGAGCGTGCCGTCGTCGCGGTTTCGTCCGCGTTGCGCGCGTTGCTGGCGGTTTCCGAGATGCTGACCGAGGTCTGTTCAACCGCAGCTGCAATGGCAGAAACGGCCTCCGACTGCGCTCCCGAGCGCTTCTCCACCTGGGCTCCGACGGTAGCCATGGACTGTGCAGCCGCGGCAATTGCATCGGCGGTTTGCCGCATGTCGCCGACGAGGATGGCGATCTTCATCATCATCTTGTCGAAGGCGGCCGCAGTGCGACCGACTTCATCCTTCCCGGCCGCACCGACTCGCAGGGTGAGATCGCCACCGTACTCAACGTTGACGATCGTGTTCTGCAGCTTGGCCAGGGGCACAGTGATCGAGCGGACGATCCACAAGGCCATGCCTATTCCGGCCACAAGACCAATGACGATGATGGCGATGTTGGCATTCCGCGTCGCCTTGTAGCTTGCCGCCGATTGCTGGTACTCCCGGCCGGCCACATCGAGTTGAATATCGATGAGTTGCGAGAATTTCTCGCTGATCGGATCGATGGTTGGATAGAGCGGGCCGGCCGAGAAGGCGGCAATTGCCGCCCTATCTTCCTTGATGAGAATGTCCTTGAGACGGCCCAGCACGGCAGCCGAGTCCTTCAGCATCGGTTCGATCTCCGCGACCAGCCGCCGCTCCTCGTCCACCAGGTAAGTCGCGGTGTACTCCCGCCACTTCTGTTCGATCGTGTTGTTGGCCTCATCAAGGTTCCTTCGCGCCTGCGGCCAAGTGATGATGCCGTCGCGCACCTTGTGGGCAGTATCGACAATATTGACCGCGTACACGTCGGCGATCACCTTCAGATCGCGCAAGGGCACGACTCGATCCTGATACACCGTCTCAAGGCCGGTGTTGCTTTGCGACATACCGCGGATACCGAGCGCACCAACGACAAGCAGCGCCGCGACAAGCGCCGCGACCAGCAGGAGAAGGCGCGCGCTAACGCTGCGATCGAATGTTCCGATCATCCATTGCCTCACGATCGGGCGTCAGCCCGAAGAGTTGATATGGCGAAGACTCTCATTCAAGGGCCTCCGCACTCGGAACCTCGAAGGGCACAGAAAGCACCCTTCCTTGATCCGGGTCAAAAGCTTAATTTTATTACTTTCCGCTTATGTGAAGGCGGAGCGAGTCGCTGCCATGCCTAATCCGTGGCCCCGGCAGCCCGGCCGCAGCCGCGACCACCCGATGTCGATCCGCAAGCGCTGCACGCGTGCCAGCAACGACCGGGCACCGGTGCATGACATTCGCTCAGTCTTCTGAAAGCGCCTGCAGCGCCTCGTCGTACCATGCGATCCAGTTCTGTTCGTACTGGATGCCGGCCTTGAGGATGAGATGGTGGACGCGGCGCTGGCGCGTGGGCTCGGCTTCGGACGGAAAATCACGCGCTTCGATGGCACGGTAGGCGTGCAGTTTGTCGGCGTGAAGCGAACGACGGCGCTCGAGCTCGGGGCGCAAGCCAAACGGTCCGGCCACGGCATCGGCGCGCAGGCGCACCATGAACTCGTCGCGCAACTCAGGCAGGGGCCCAGCCTCGCCAGCCCATCGGGCCAGCTCCTCGCGACCAGCGGGCAGCACGGTGTAACTGCGCTTGCGGGTGCGGCCGGCGTCGGGGTCGGCGTCGGATCGGATCCAGCCTGCCTTTTCCATCCGACCCAGCTCACGGTAGATCTGCTGGTGCGTCGCCTGCCAGAAATGGCCGATGGACTTGTCGAAGCGCCGTGCCAGTTCATAGCCGGACGAGGGCTGTTCGAGCAGCGAAGTGAGCAGTGCGTGGCAGAGCGACATGGCGCGAGTCTAAACGCCGCATCGCAAACCATGCAACGCGTTGCATGGTTAAGCAGGATCTTCTACATTAATGCAACTGGTTGCATAGGCGTACCGTGACACCTCCGCGGCCCGCACGCTTCTCCCTCCCCTCTGGCGGGCGGGCCATTCACGACGCGCCCATGCAACCAGCCCCACCCATAAAGAATGCGAGCGAGACGATGGCCACCTACACGAACCTGTTCCGCCCCCTGGACCTCGGCTTTACCACACTGCCCAACCGCTTCCTGATGGGCTCGATGCACGTCGGCCTGGAAGAGACCGAGGGTGGCTTCGAGCGCATGGCTGCCTTCTATGGCGAGCGCGTGCGCGGCGGCGTAGCCCTGATCGTGACCGGCGGCATCGCCCCCAACGCCGAGGGCCGGCCATGGAGCGGCGGCGCCACACTGACCACGTCGGAAGAAGCCACCCGCCACCGCGTGGTGACCGATGCAGTCCATCGCGAGGGCGGCAAGATCGCCATGCAGATCCTGCACTTCGGCCGTTACGCCTACCACCCGGAGCTGGTCGCACCCAGCCCGATCCAGGCGCCGATCTCACCGTTCGTACCGCGCGAGCTGTCCGCCGCCGATGTCGAGCGCACGATCGAGGATTTCGTGCGCTGCGCCGAGCTCGCCCGCGAGGCCGGCTACGACGGGGTGGAGATCATGGGCTCCGAGGGTTATCTGATCAACGAGTTCATCGTCGCTCACACCAACAAGCGGAGCGACGAATGGGGCGGCCCCTACGAGAACCGCATTCGCTTCGCCACCGAGATCGTTCGTCGAACGCGCGCGCGCCTCGGGCGCGACTTCATCATCATCTACCGGCTTTCGATGCTGGACCTGATCGAGGACGGCTCGAACTTCGAGGAGGTCGTTCAGCTCGCACAGGCAATCGAGGCAGCCGGTGCCACGCTCATCAACAGCGGCATCGGCTGGCACGAGGCGCGCATCCCCACCATCGCAACCTGTGTGCCACGCGCTGGCTTCGCCTGGGTGACGCAGAAGCTGAAGGACCACGTCCGCATTCCGTTGATCGCCACTAACCGCATCAACACACCCGAGATTGCCGAAGGCATTCTTGCCGAGGGTAAGGCGGACATGGTGTCGATGGCCCGCCCCTTCCTCGCCGACCCCGATTTTGTGAACAAGGCGGCCGCCGGGCGCGGCGCCGACATCAACACCTGCATCGCCTGCAACCAGGCCTGCCTGGACCACACGTTCAACGGCAAGGTGACCTCCTGCCTGGTCAATCCGCGTGCCTGCCACGAGACCGAACTGGTGATCGAGCCCACCAGCTCGTCGCGCAGCATCGCGGTAGTCGGTGCCGGCCCGGCGGGCCTGGCCTTCGCCACCACCGCAGCCGAACGTGGCCACAAGGTCACCCTGTTCGAGGCCGGGGCTCGCATCGGCGGGCAGTTCAATATCGCGATGCAGATCCCCGGCAAGGAGGAGTTCTCGGAGACGCTACGCTACTTCGGCCGTCGCATCGAGCAGACCGGCGTCGTGCTCAAGCTCAACACCCGTGTCTCCGCCGCCGAGTTGGCCGGGAAGTTCGACGAAGTGGTGCTCGCCACCGGCATCGTTCCCCGCCAGCCCGACATCGAGGGCGTGGACCATCCCAAGGTACTCGGCTACCTCGACGTACTCAGGGACAAGAAGCCCGTCGGCCGCCGCGTGGCCATCCTCGGGGCAGGCGGCATCGGTTTCGACGTCGCCGAGTACCTCAGCCACGCAGGCGTGAGCCCGAGCCTGGAGGCATCGAAGTTCTTTGCCGAATGGGGCATCGATGCACGTTACGCGCGCCGCGGCGGGCTCATGACGCCCCAACTCGAAGCCGCCCCGCGTGAGATTGTGCTGCTGCAGCGCAAGACCAGCAAGGTCGGCGAGGGCCTGGGCAAGACCACCGGCTGGATCCACCGCACCGCGCTGAAGAACCGCGGCGTGAAGATGATCCCAGGCGTCACCTACCACCGCATCGACGACGCTGGCCTGCATGTGACGATCGGCGGCAAGGACGAGATCTTTCCGGTCGACAACGTGATCCTGTGCACCGGACAGGAACCCCAACGCGAACTTCAGGCAACCCTGCTCGAGGCCGGCATGCGGGTGCACCTGATCGGTGGCGCCGATGTCGCCGCCGAACTCGACGCCAAGCGCGCAATCAAGCAGGGGATGGAACTGGCCGCGACGATCGAGAACAGCTCGGCACTCACCCCTGCAGCGTCAACGCCTGGCCAACTTGGTGCTGCGGCCACCCGCAGCATCCCCCTGCCCCAGCTCGATACCCTGCGCATCGCCATCGAAGGCAAGGTGGCCGTGCTAACCCTGAACCGCCCCGACAAGGCGAACGCGATGAACCTGCAGATGTGGCACGACATCCGCACCGCGATGCAATGGGTCGACCGCACGACCGCGGTGCGTGTGGCAATGGTGCATGGTGCAGGCGACAACTTCTGCGCGGGGATCGACCTGCAAATGATGATGAGCATCCTGCCCAGCGTGAAGGATGCTTGCGAGGCCCGTACGCGCGAGAACCTGCGCAATCTCATCATCGACCTCCAGGACACACTGAGCAGTCTTGAGCGCTGCCGCAAACCGATACTCGCCGCCATCCACGGCGCCTGCGTCGGTGGCGGGGTGGACCTGGTCGCCTGCGCCGACATGCGTTACTGCTCGGCAGACGCGAAATTCTCGGTCAAGGAGATCGACCTCGGCATGGTCGCCGACGTCGGCAGCCTGCAGCGCCTGCCACGCCTGATAGGCGACGGCATGGTGCGCGAACTTGCCTACACCGGACGCAAGGTGGACGGCGCGGAGGCTGCGCGCATCGGCTTGGTCAATCGGGTCTTCGACAACCCTTCTGCCCTGCTGGAGGGGGTGCTGCAGATCGCCCACGCAATCGCCAGCAAGTCACCACTGGCGATCCGCGGCACCAAGGACATGCTCAACTACGCCCGCGACCATAGCGTCGCCGACGGTCTCGACCGTGTTGCAACCTGGAACGCCGCAATGCTGATGTCCGAAGACCTGCAGGCTGCGATCCGCGCCGGGATGACGCGTCAGGCACCGACGTTCAGGGACTGAGCGCGCCGAAGCCGAAGCCGAAGCCGAAAATGGCAGGGCCCGGGGGATACCCGGGCCCTGCAAGTTCTGGTGGGTGCTGACGGGGTCGAACCGCCGACATTCGCCTTGTAAGGGCGACGCTCTACCAACTGAGCTAAGCACCCGCGCTGTCGCCATCGAGCAGATGACGAAGCTGCAAAGCCTGCTAGTTTACAGCATCTTTGAGCCCTTTACCAGCGCGGAATTTAGGTACCTTGGCTGCCTTGATCTTGATGTTCTTGCCAGTGCGTGGGTTGCGTCCGGTTCTTGCTGCGCGGTCACCGACGTAAAACGAACCGAAACCGACCAAGGTCACGGTATCGCCTTGCTCGAGTGCCTCGGACACCGAGGCGAGCGTGGCATCGAGTGCGCGCGCCGCATCCGCCTTGGTCATCGACGCCTTATCCGCAATGCTTGTGATGAGTTCTTGTTTATTCACTTGGACCCTCCGAATGGATGCTGCGATCAGGTACTGCGATGGACTCGAACCGACAGCCCGTCGGGCAGCATGACGCACTGATGCACGGCAGGGCTTGCAAACCTGCGATCGTTATAGCGCGCGCAATTCCACGCTGTCAACGACGAAGCCGCAAGGCCCTCGCGGACATTGCGGCTTCGAAGACGCGGGCCTGAGCGGCCCGCGACCACCCCTCCAAGGGGCCTCAGTGCGCGCGCAGATTCGCTGCGGCCGATCCACCCGCTGCATGCTCGCCGGTCACGCCGGTCTGCGCCACCGGCTCATCGCCTTCCGGCAGCGGCTCGGGCTTGCGCTCGAGCGCAAGTTCGAGCACACGGTCGATCCACTTGACCGGAACGATCTCGATCGCGTTCTTGATGATGTCCGGAATCTCGGCGAGATCCTTCACGTTCTCCTCCGGAATCAGCGCGGTGCGGATACCCCCGCGGACGGCAGCCAGAAGTTTCTCTTTCAGGCCTCCGATCGCAAGGACCTCGCCACGCAGCGTGATCTCACCCGTCATGGCAACGTCGCAACGCACCGGAATCCCAGTCAGCACGGACACGAGCGCTGTCGAGATCGCAATACCTGCAGACGGACCGTCCTTCGGGATCGCCCCTTCCGGCAGGTGGATGTGAATGTCGCTCTTCTGGTAGAAATCGGGATCGATCCCGAGCGACCGAGCGCGCTTGCGCACCACAGACAACGCCGCCTGGATCGACTCCTGCATGACCTCACCCAGTTTGCCGGTGGTGACCACCTTGCCCTTGCCCGGCAGCTGGACGGCCTCGACAGTCAGCAGTTCGCCGCCAACCTCGGTCCAGGCCAGGCCGGTGACCTGGCCGATCTGGTTCTCTTTCTCCGCCATACCGAAGCTGTACTTGCGCACGCCGAGGAACTTGTCGAGGTTCTTGGCATTGACCACGACCTTCGTGCTGCGGCTACGCAGCACCAACTGCTTGACCACCTTGCGGCACACCTTGGAAATCTCGCGCTCGAGACTACGCACACCCGCTTCGCGCGTGTAGTAACGCACGATATCGCGTACTGCTTCCTCGGTGACCGACAGCTCGTCACGCTTGAGCCCATTGTTCTTCATCTGCTTGGGCAGCAAATAACGCTGGGCGATGTTCACCTTCTCATCCTCGGTGTAACCCGAAAGACGAATGACCTCCATACGGTCGAGCAGCGCCGCAGGAATGTTCAAGGTGTTTGCCGTGGCAACGAACATCACGTCGGACAGGTCGAAATCGACCTCGACATAGTGATCCTGGAAAGTGTGGTTCTGCTCCGGGTCCAGCACTTCGAGCAGCGCGGAACTCGGATCGCCACGGAAATCCATGCCGAGCTTATCGACCTCGTCGAGCAGGAACAGCGGGTTCTTCACCCCGACCTTGCTCATGTTCTGCAGGATCTTGCCCGGCATCGAGCCGATGTAGGTACGGCGATGGCCGCGGATCTCGGCTTCGTCGCGCACGCCACCGAGCGCCATGCGAATGAATTTGCGGTTGGTGGCCTTGGCAATCGACTGCCCAAGCGAGGTCTTGCCCACTCCGGGCGGTCCGACCAGGCACAGGATGGGCGCCTTGACCTTGTCCACGCGCTGTTGCACGGCAAGGTACTCGAGGATGCGTTCCTTTACGCGCTCGAGGCCATAATGGTCCTTGTCGAGCACCGTTTCGGCCTCGGCCAGGTCCTTGCTGACGCGCGACTTCTTCTTCCAGGGCAGACCGACAAGCGTGTCGATGTAGTTCCGTACCACCGTGGCCTCGGCCGACATCGGCGACATCAGACGCAGCTTCTTGAACTCGGCCTCGGCCTTGGCGAGCGCCTCCTTGGGCATGCCCGCGGCCTTGATCTTCTTGTCCATTTCCTCGAAGTCGGCACCTTCCTCGCCTTCCCCGAGTTCCTTCTGGATCGCCTTGACCTGTTCGTTCAGGTAGTACTCGCGCTGGCTCTTCTCCATCTGGCGCTTGACGCGTCCACGGATGCGCTTCTCGACCTGCAGGATGTCGAGTTCGCCCTCCAACTGGGAAAGCAGGCGCTCGAGGCGCTCGGCGGTATCGAACATCTCCAGCACTTCCTGCTTCTGCTCGAGCTTGAGCGGCAGATGTGCGGCAATGGTGTCGGCAAGCCTGCCGGCTTCGTCGATGCCAGCCAGCGAGCTGAGGATCTCCGGCGGAATCTTCTTGTTGAGCTTAACGTACTGGTCGAACTGCGCGATGATCGCGCGCCGCATGGCCTCGAGCTCGTTGTTGCCGGCCTCGACCGGCACGACCGGACGCGCGGTGGCGACGAACACGGTGCGCAGGTCGCTAACCGAATCGATATGGGCACGCTGCACGCCTTCGACAAGCACCTTGATGGTGCCATCAGGCAGCTTGAGCATCTGCAGGATGTTGGCGATGCAGCCGATCGAATACAGGTCCTCGACCGCAGGCTCGTCCTTGGCGGCCGACTTTTGTGCGACGAGGAGGATGCTCTTGCCGTCCTCCATCGCGTTCTCGAGTGCCTTGATGCTCTTCGGACGACCGACGAAGAGCGGAATCACCATGTGCGGGAACACCACCACGTCGCGCAAGGGCAACAGCGGCAATTCAATCGCTTCTTTGGGGAGGTCAGCAGGACCCGGCATTTTTTATTTCCTTCATGAAAGGGTTCCGCTCATCTATGGGCGGGCCCCAGGAATTCAAGTGGCGGGCTGCAACAAAGGCCCCGCGCTCAAGGCGCGGGGCATCAAGCCTCAATTGGCTCCCGACACCTTCTGCTGATCAGCATAGATCAGGAGCGGCTTGCCACCTTCCTCGATGGTCGATTCGTCCACGACAACCTTCTCCACACCGTCCAGCGTCGGCAGGTCGTACATGATGTCGAGCAGGGCCGCCTCGAGGATGGAGCGCAGACCGCGCGCCCCCGTCTTGCGCTTGATGGCCTTGCGCGCCACTGCGTGCAGTGCTGCGGGGCGGATCTCGAGCTCCACGCCTTCCATCGAGAACAGCTTCTGGTACTGCTTGACCAGTGCGTTCTTCGGCTCGACGAGGATCTGGATCAGTGCCTCTTCATCCAGTTCCTGGAGTGTCGCCACCACCGGAAGGCGGCCGATCAGCTCGGGAATGAGACCGAACTTGATGAGATCTTCCGGCTCCACCTGACGGAAGGTGTCGGTAAGGCTCTTGGTGTCCTTGCTCTTCACCTCGGCACCGAAACCGATCCCGACCTTCTCGGTACGGTTGCGGATCACCTTCTCGAGCCCGTCGAAGGCGCCACCGCAGATGAACAATACGTTGGTGGTATCGACCTGGATGAAATCCTGGTTCGGGTGCTTGCGCCCGCCTTGCGGCGGAATCGAAGCCACCGTGCCCTCGACGAGCTTGAGCAGGGCCTGCTGCACGCCTTCGCCCGAAACGTCACGGGTGATCGAAGGGTTGTCGGCCTTGCGCGAGATCTTGTCGATCTCATCGATGTAGATGATGCCCTGCTGCGCCTTGTCCACGTCGTAGTCGCACTTCTGCAGCAGCTTCTGGATGATGTTCTCGACGTCCTCACCGACATAGCCAGCTTCGGTCAGGGTCGTGGCGTCGGCCATCACGAAGGGCACGTCGAGCAGGCGGGCAAGTGTCTGCGCGAGCAGCGTCTTGCCCGAACCCGTCGGCCCGATCAGCAGGATGTTGCTCTTGGCCAGCTCGACGTCGTCCTGCTTGGCCTCGACATGGCGCAGGCGCTTGTAATGGTTGTATACCGCCACCGCGAGGTTGCGCTTCGCCTGCCCCTGCCCGATCACGTACTGATCGAGGATCTGGCAGATCTCGCGCGGAGTCGGCAGCGAGCCCTTGACGCCCTCGGGGTCGGACTTGCCAACGATCTCGTCGCGGATGATGTCGTTGCAGAGCTCGATGCACTCGTCGCAGATGAAGACCGAGGGGCCTGCGATGAGTTTGCGGACCTCGTGCTGGCTCTTGCCGCAGAACGAGCAGTACAACAGCTTCTCGCTGCCTGCCTTCTTGTCCGACATTGGGAAAATCTCCTGAATCAGGTGTCGTCGCGGCTGGTGAGGATCTTGTCGACCAGGCCGTACTCCACCGCGGCCGCGGCGGACATGAAGTTGTCGCGGTCGGTATCCTTCTCGATGCGCTCCATGCTCTGGCCGGTGTGCTTGGCCAGCATGCCGTTCAGGCGCTCGCGCAGGTAGAGGATCTCGCGCGCATGGATCTCGATGTCCGAGGCCTGGCCCTGGAAGCCGCCGAGCGGCTGGTGGATCATCACGCGCGAATTGGGCAGGCAGTAGCGCTTGCCCTTCTCGCCCGCCGCCAGCAGGAACGCACCCATGCTCGCCGCCTGACCGATGCACAATGTGCTGACGTTCGGCTTGATGAACTGCATCGTGTCGTAGATCGCCATGCCGGCGGTGACCGAACCGCCGGGCGAGTTGATATAGAAGTAGATGTCCTTGTCCGGATTCTCGGACTCGAGGAACAGCAACTGCGCAACGATCAGGTTGGCGGTGACGTCATTCACCGGGCCGACGAGGAACACCACCCGCTCCTTCAGAAGGCGCGAATAGATGTCGTAGGCGCGCTCGCCGCGACCACTCTGCTCGACCACCATCGGGACCAGGCCGAGACCGACCGGGTTCCAGTCGCTGCTGTGCTGGGGTGTTCCTTGCATCATTCGTCAGACCCTTTGCGACTTTAAGCCGCGTTGCCCATCAATTCGTCGAACGCCACTTCCTTGTCGGTGGCATCAGCCTTGCTGCTGACCCAGGCGACGACGTTGTCTTCGATGACCACCGCCTCGGCCTGAGCCAGACGCTCGGGTTGAGCGTAATACCAGCGCATGAGTTCCGCGGGATCCTCGTAGCTCTGCGCCATTTCCTCGACCAGCGCGCGCACCTGCTCGGGCTTGGCATGCAGTTCGTTGACCTTGACCAACTCGGCCATGATCAGGCCCAGCTTGACGCGGCGCTCGGCCTGCTCACCGAACCAGGACGGATCCACCGGGATGTCCTTGGTCTTGAGGCCGCGCATCTCGAGGTCGCGACGTGCGTTCTCAGCGAGTTGCTGCGCCTCGGCCTGCACCAGCGCCTTGGGCACTTCGATCGGCGTCACAGCGATCAGCGCTTCCATCACCTGCTCCTTGACGCGAGCCTGGATGCGGCGCTTGACCTCGCGCTCGAGATTGGCCTTGACCTCCTCGCGCAGCTTGGCAACCTCGCCATCGGCAACGCCAAGCGACTTGGCGAAGTCGGCATCGACCACCGGCAGCACGGCCTCTTCGACCGCCTTGACGGTCACTTCGAACTGAACCGCCTGGCCGGCCAGGTGCTGGGCATGGTAGTCGGCAGGGAAGCTCATGTCGAAGGTCTTGCTCTCGCCCGCCTTGAGACCGAGCACAGCGGTCTCGAAATCCTTGAGCATGGCGCCAGCACCGATTACGAACGGGAAGTCCTGGGCCTGACCACCCTCGAACACTTCGCCGTCCTTGCGACCGGTGAAGTCGATAAGAACGCGGTCACCGTCAGCGGCTGCACGATCGACCGCGCTGAAGGTGGTGCGCTGCTTGCGCAGCACATCGATCGTCTTGTCGACCTCGGCATCGCCGACGGCAAGCACCGGACGCTCGATCTTCTGGCCGGTCAGTTCGCCGATGGTGACTTCGGGGTACACCTCGAACACGGCGCTGAACTCGAGCGCGCCCTCGCCCTGCGCCTCCTTGGGCTCGATGCGCGGGTAGCCCGCCACACGCAGCCCTTGTTCGCGCACCTTGTCACCGAACGCCTTCTCGACCGCCGCACCGACGGCCTCACCGCGGGCCTGGCCGCCATGCGTCTGCGCCACGATCTTCATCGGCACCTTGCCCGGCCGGAACCCCGGCATCTTCACCGTGCGCGCCATGCGCTTGAGGCGTGCATCCACCTCCTTCTCGATGTCAGCCAGCGCGACGGTGATGTCGATACGGCGCTCCAGCGCGCTCGGGTTTTCCTGGTTCTGCTCCATTAAATCGATCCTGAGAAGTCAATAAGTGCCAATGAATGCGTCACGGCCGTCGCGCTTGCGCACCCGCAAAGTCTTGCGTTCGCAACGTCGCCAGCATGAACACGATGAACGAAGAGCGGAATTCTAGCACAGCCCCTGCGGCGCACCGGAGGCGTGATCGCGAGTGAGAAAAGCGACACACTTCCTGCGAAAAAAAGCCGCGCACAGACTGGAACTCACCCCCGCCGAACTGTTCTCATCTACTGACCCGGTCGGCATGTCCAATGCCCCGGCGAAGGCCGCGCAGACGGCCCCCTGCTGAACCATCCGAAATGGCGGCCGGACCTTGTATACGCGCCGCCCTGGCTCGCACAGGAGAGACGCCATGACCATCTTCAATGCCTACCAGGCGCGCTATGAGGCTGCACGCGAGGAAGAGATGTCCCTCCAGGACTACCTCGAACTCTGCCGCGCCGACCGCATGGCTTACGCGACCGCCGCCGAGCGCATGCTCACGGCCATCGGCGAACCCGAGCTTGTCGATACGCGGCTCGACCCCCGCCTGTCGCGCATATTTTCCAACAAGATCATCAAGCTCTACCCCGCCTTCCGCGATTTCTACGGCATGGAAGAGGTCATCGAGAACATCGTGTCCTACTTCCGCCACGCCGCCCAGGGCCTGGAGGAGAAGAAGCAGATCCTCTACCTGCTCGGCCCTGTTGGCGGCGGAAAATCCTCAATCGCCGAGAAGCTAAAGAGCCTGATCGAAAAGGTGCCCTTCTATGCCATCAAGGGCTCGCCGGTCAATGAGTCGCCACTCGGGCTGTTCAACGCCGCCGAGGACGCGCACATCCTCGAGGGCGACTTCGGCATCCCGCGCCGCTACCTCAATACCATCATGAGCCCGTGGGCCGTCAAGCGCCTGCACGAGTTCAACGGCGACATCACCCGCTTCCGCGTGGTCAAGCTCACCCCCTCGGTACTGCGCCAGACCGCCGTCGCCAAGACCGAGCCGGGCGACGAGAACAACCAGGACATCTCATCGCTTGTCGGCAAGATCGACATCCGCAAGCTCGAGCAGTACTCGCAGGACGACCCGGATGCCTACAGCTACTCGGGCGGCCTGTGCCTGGCCAACCGCGGACTGCTCGAGTTCGTGGAGATGTTCAAGGCGCCGATCAAGGTACTGCACCCACTGCTTACCGCCACCCAGGAAGGCAACTACAAGGGCACCGAAGGATTCGGCGCGATCCCGTTCGACGGCATCGTAATGGCCCACTCGAACGAATCCGAGTGGGTGGCATTCAAGAACAACAAGAACAACGAAGCCTTCCTCGACCGCATCTACACCGTCAAGGTGCCCTACAGCCTGCGGGTGTCGGACGAGATGCGCATCTACGAGAAGTTGCTGGCGCACAGTTCGTTGTCCGAAGCGCCGTGCGCGCCCGACACTCTGAAGATGATGGCCCAGTTCGCCGTGCTGTCGCGCCTCAAGGAACCCGAGAACTCGAGCATCTTCTCCAAGATGCGCGTCTATGATGGCGAGAACCTCAAGGACACCGACCCCAAGGCAAAGAGCTACCAGGAGTACCGCGACTATGCGGGCGTCGACGAGGGCATGACCGGGCTGTCCACCCGCTTTGCCTTCAAGGCGCTGTCGAAGATCTTCAACTTCGACCACCGCGAGGTCGCCGCCAATCCGGTGCACCTGATGTACGTGCTCGAACAGCAGATCGAGGCCGAGCAGTTTCCTGCCGAGACCGAGGCGCGCTATCTCGGCTACATCAAGGAATACCTTGCGCCGCGCTACGCCGAGTTCATCGGCAAGGAGATCCAGACAGCCTACCTCGAGAGCTACTCCGAATACGGCCAGAACATCTTCGATCGCTATGTGATCTACGCGGACTTCTGGATTCAGGATCAGGAGTTCCGCGACCCCAACACCGGCGAGATCCTCGACCGCGCCGCGCTCAACGAGGAGCTGGAGAAGATCGAGAAGCCGGCCGGCATCAGCAATCCGAAGGACTTCCGCAACGAGGTGGTGAACTTCGTGCTGCGCGCCCGCGCCAAGCACGACGGCCGCAACCCGAGCTGGACTTCCTACGAGAAGCTGCGCGCAGTGATCGAGAAAAAGATGTTTTCCAACACCGAGGACCTGCTGCCCGTGATCAGCTTCAATGCCAAGGCCAGCGCCGACGAGCAGAAGAAGCACCAGGACTTTGTCGACCGCATGATCGACAAGGGTTACACCGAGAAGCAGGTGCGCTTGCTGTGCGAATGGTACCTGCGCGTTCGCAAGTCGTCCTGACGTTGCCGGCCGGGCGGAGCGGGGCTTGACGCCCCGCCCGCCTCTTGCGTGATACGGGGAGGAGACATGGTCCGCATCATCGATCGACGCTTCGACAGCAAGAACAAGAGCGCGGTCAACCGCCAGCGCTTCATGCGCCGTTTCAAGCAACAGATTCGCAAGGCGGTGAGCGGAGCCATCCAGGGGCGCTCCATCCGCGATCTCGACAACGGCGAAGAGGTCTCGATCCCCGCACGCGACCTGGCCGAGCCGTCCCTTCATCACGGCCGTGGCGGTGTCTGGGAGCAGATCTTCCCGGGCAATGACCAGTTCAGCAGCGGCGACCGCATCAACAGGCCGCTCGGTGGGGGCGGAGACGGCTCGGGCAAGGGCAAGGCCAGCAACGAGGGCGAACATGAGGACGACTTCGTGTTCCAGCTCTCGCGCGAGGAGTTCCTCGAACTCTTCTTCGAGGACCTCGAGTTGCCACGCCTGATCCGCACGCAGCTTGCCAAGGTCACCGACTACAAGACACAGCGCGCCGGCTTCAAGTCCGACGGCGTGCCTGCCAACATCAACATCATCCGCTCGATGCGCGGCGCGCTTGGCCGCAGGCTTGCGCTCGGCTCGCCCTACGCCGCACGCATTCGCCAGCTTCAGGAGGCCCTTGACGATGCACTGGCCCGCCAGGAGGCAGATGAGGACAGCGACGAAGACACGCTGCGCGCCCTGCGCGAGGAACTCGCCGCGCTACGCGCCAAGGTCGAACGCATCCCCTTCATCGACAGCTTCGACCTGCGCTACAACAACCGCATCAAGGTGCCACGCCCCACCACCCAGGCGGTGATGTTCTGCGTGATGGACGTGTCGGGCTCCATGGACGAGGAGCGCAAGTCCATAGGCAAGCGCTTCTTCATGCTGCTCTACCTGTTCCTTACCCGGACCTACGAGCACATCGAAGTCGTCTTCATCCGCCACCACACCGTCGCCAAGGAAGTCGACGAGGACGAGTTCTTCCACTCCCGCGAGTCCGGCGGCACGGTGGTATCGAGTGCACTGGTGATGATGCGCGACATCGTGCGCGAGCGGTATGCCAACGGGCAGTGGAACATCTACGGTGCGCAAGCCTCGGACGGTGACAACTGGGACAACGACTCTCCAGTGTGCGGCCGGCTGCTGGCAAATGAGATCCTGCCCTGGTGCCAGTACTTTGCCTACGTCGAAATCACCGCTCGCGAGCCGCAGAACCTGTGGCGCGAGTATGCCCGCCTCGGTGCCGAGCACGACAACTTCGCCATGCAGCGCATCGAGTCGCCGGCTGACATCTACCCGGTGTTTCGCGAACTGTTCAAGAAGACGATCGCATGACCACCATGACCTCCAGAGCGAAAGCGCCCGCACGCAAGCCCCCCCTGCCCTCAGGCTCCGAATGGACCGCGGAAGCAATCGAGCGCTACAACGCGGAGATCGCGCGCGTGGCGGCCGCCTACCGGCTCGATCTGTACCCGGTGCAGATCGAGATCATTACCGCCGAACAGATGATGGATGCCTACGCCTCGGTGGGTATGCCGGTCAACTACCACCACTGGTCCTTCGGCAAGCACTTCCTTTCCACCGAGAAGGGCTACAAGCGCGGCCAGATGGGTCTGGCCTACGAGATCGTCATCAACTCCAACCCCTGCATCGCCTACCTGATGGAGGAGAACACGCTGACGATGCAGGGCCTGGTGATCGCTCACGCGGCCTACGGCCACAACAGCTTCTTCAAGGGCAACTACCTGTTCCGCACATGGACCAACGCCGACGCGATCATCGACTACCTGGTGTTTGCACGGAACTACATCAGCGAATGCGAGCAGCGCCATGGCGAAGAGGAAGTGGAACTGCTGCTGGACTCCTGCCATGCGTTGATGAACCTCGGCGTGGACCGATACAAGCGCCCGCCCAAGCTGTCGCTGGCCAAGGAAAAGCTGCGCCAGCAGGAGCGCGAGGAATACCTCCAGGGACAGGTCAATGACCTCTGGCGCACGCTGCCTGCCCATGACACCCGCAGCGGCCCGCGCGAAGCCCCCCGCTTCCCGCCCGAGCCGGAGGAGAACCTGCTCTACTTCATCGAGAAGAACGCACCGCTGCTCGAACCCTGGCAGCGCGAGGTCGTACGCATCGTGCGCAAGATCGCGCAGTACTTCTTCCCGCAGCGCCAGACCCAGGTCATGAACGAGGGCTGGGCCACATTCTGGCATTACACCCTGCTCAACCACCTCTACGACGAAGGCCTGCTGGCCGACAGCTTCATGCTGGAGTTCCTGCAGTCGCACACCAACGTCGTGTACCAGCCGCCCTACAACAGTCGCTGGTTCAACGGCATCAACCCGTATGCGCTCGGCTTTGCGATGTGGCAGGACATCCGCCGCATGTGCGAGCACCCCGACGACGAGGACAGGCGCTGGTTCCCCGAAATCGCGGGCAGCGACTGGCTGGACACCTTCGACTTTGCGATGCGCAACTTCAAGGACGAGAGCTTCATCGCCCAGTACCTGTCGCCGAAGGTGATGCGCGATTTCCGCATGTTCGCGGTACTCGACGACGACCGCCAGGACAAGCTGGAAGTCTCGGCCATCCACGACGACAGCGGCTTCCGCCGTGTGCGCGAGATCCTCTCCGACCAGTACAACCTTGGCGCACGCGAGCCCAACGTCCAGGCCTGGAACGTCGATCTGCGCGGCGACCGTTCGCTCACCCTGCGCCACCAGCCTCACCGCCGCCGGCCGCTGGGAGGCAGCACCGACGAGGTCATGCGCCACCTGGCTCGGCTCTGGGGCTTCACCGTGCGCCTGGAATCCGTGGACGAGGACGGCAACATCGAACTCAAGCATGAAATCCGCGCCGAGCGGCGCCGCAACGGCAACTGAGCGCGGCTGCATGCGGCCGCGAACGGCGTAGAATCCGGGCAACTTTCCGGGAGTCTTCGCATGTTCAGCCCCTTGCGCCCCATTTACCCGGTCGCCGGCATCCGCGCGATCGAGAACAAGCTCATTCCGAGCGCACGCCCACCCCTGATGGAACGCGCCGGACGCGCCGCTGCCGAGGATGCGGTGCGCCTGATCATGGACCGACCGGGCCCGATCCTGATCGCCTGCGGCCCCGGCAACAACGGCGGTGACGGCTTCGTCATGGCACGCCAGCTCGCGCAGGCGGGACGAGAGATCATCGTCGCCTTCGCCGGTCCCGCCGACAAACTCCCGGCCGAGGCCGCCAAAGCGCATGCCGACTACCTCGCAGCAGGTGGCACGGTTGTCTCAGACCTCCCCGCTGCGCCCGCCAATGGCTGGGCCCTGGTGGTCGATGCCTTGTTCGGCATCGGTCTCGGCCGCCCGATCGAAGGCCGTTACTCGAGCTGGATCAACACACTCAACGCCCAACCCGGCCCGCGCATGGCACTCGACGTGCCGAGCGGACTTGACGCCGACACCGGCCAGCCCATGGGCACCACTTTCTGCGCCACGCACACCACCACCTTCATCGCCCTCAAGCCCGGCCTGCTCACACTCGACGGCCCCGACTACTGCGGCGAGATCAGCGTGCAGCGCATCGACATCGACGCCCCGGCCTGGCTCCAACCACACGGCCACGCGATCGCCCCCTCGTTGTTCCGCCACATGCTGAGGCCGCGGCCGCGCAACTCGCACAAGGGCCTCTACGGCGATGCCGCCATCGTCGGCGGCAACACCGGCATGGTGGGTGCCGCACTGCTCGCCGGCCGTGCCGCGCTCTGGCTGGGAACCGGCCGGGTCTATGTGGGCCTGGCGGATCCGGATGGCCCTGCCGTCGACCTCGTACATCCCGAGCTGATGCTGCGCCAGGCCACAGAGGTGCCCGAGCGCCTGAGCGCCATGGCAGTGGGCCCCGGGCTTGGCACCGACACCACCTCCACCGCCCTGCTGGCAGCGGCGCTGCGGCGCGACATACCACTCGTACTCGACGCCGATGCGCTCAACCTCGTAGGCGCAGACCCCGCGCTGGCGAAGGCGCTCGGCACGCGCGCCGCGCCCACCGTGCTCACCCCGCACCCGGCCGAGGCTGCGCGCATGCTCGGCTGCGACACGGCCAGCGTGCAGGCAAACCGCCTCAGCGCCGCCATCGAGCTCGCCCGCCGCCACCAGGCGATGGTCGTGCTCAAGGGCTGCGGCAGCATCATCGCCACCGCAGACGGGCGCTGGTTCATCAACGGCAGCGGTCACTCGGGGATGGCCAGCGCCGGCATGGGCGACGTCCTTACCGGACTGACTGTCGGCCTGCTTGCCCAGGGTTGGCCCACCGAAGCAGGCCTGATGGCCGCGGTGCATCTGCACGGTGCCGCCGCCGACCGCCTCGCGCGCGAAGGCATCGGTCCGGTTGGGCTTACCGCGAGCGAGACCATCGACGCCGCACGCGGCGTCTTCAACGGTTGGCTGATCGAGGCACAGCGCGACCCGCGCCAGGCGGCCGTGCGCCCGCTGCGCTGACTTGGCAAGGCATCGGCAGCCCGTCTGCCGGTGCTAGAATTTTGACCCGTTTCCAGTCTTGGTCGATCACATGCTTTCTGAACAACTCCGCGTCGAAATCCAGCGCAACGTTGCCGCCTCGCTCGCCGAGGACATCGGCACTGGCGACCTCACCGCGCGCCTGATCGCCCCCGACACCGAGGCCCGCGGGCGAGTGATCACCCGCGAGCATGCCATCGTCTGCGGTACGGCATGGTTCGATGCCGCCTTCGCCGCACTCAGCCCGGCGGCCGTGGTGCACTGGCATGTGCGCGATGGTGACCGCGTCGAGCCCGGCCAGACGCTGTGCGAGATCATCGCGCGAGCACGCGTCCTTCTCACCGCGGAGCGCACCGCACTCAACTTCCTGCAGCTGCTGTCGGGCACGGCAACGGTGACACGCCGCTTCGTCGATGCCATCGAGGGCACGCAGGCGAAGATCGTCGATACGCGCAAGACGCTACCCGGGCTGCGGCTCGCGCAGAAATACGCGGTCGCAATCGGTGGCGGCACCAATCACCGCGTCGGCCTCTACGACGGCATCCTGATCAAGGAAAACCACATCATTGCGGCCGGTGGCATCCGCGAGGTGGTCGAGCAAGCACGCAGCATCGCACCCTCGAACGTCTTCATTGAGGTCGAGGTCGAGACCCTTGAGCAGTTGGAGGAAGCCCTCGGCGCTGGGGTGAACATGATCCTGCTCGACAACATGAGCCTCGACGACATGCGCACTGCCGTAGCGATCAACGCCGGCCGTGCCGAACTCGAAGCTTCCGGCGGTGTCAGCTTGGAGCGCGTGCGCGCGATCGCGGAGACGGGCGTCGACCGCATCTCGATCGGGGCGCTGACCAAGGACGTGCGCGCACTCGACCTGTCGCTGCGCCACATCGAGGACTGAACACCAGGTTGAGACCGGACGACGAGGCGCCCATGCCTGCCCCTGCAACCGACGCTCTGCACTGGCCGTCCGTTCCAGCCTGCTACGGATGGCTTGCGCTCGACGCCCGCGGGCAATGGCGCTTGCGCGACGAGCGCATCACCCACCCCGGACTCAATGCCTTCCTCAACGCCAACTACACCAGTGATGCAGAGGGCAGCTGGTTGGTGAATAACGGCCCCCAGCGAGTCTATGTGCGACTTGAGCTTGCACCGCTGGTGCTGCGCCTGGAGCCCGACGGCGGCCTGCTCACCCACACCGGGCGTCGGGTGCAGGCAAGCACACCTGTCTGCATCAATGAGGCGGGCCGTGTCATCATCGCCACCGATGCTGGCCCCGGTGCCGTTGACGATCGCGACCTTGCCGCCTTCATCGATGAACTGCGTGATGCAGCGGACAGAGCGCCCAACGACGACACCCTGCTTGCCTGCGTCGGTGGCGACACCACCATCGCGCTGACCTGGCGCGGTCTGCCTGTCGAGCCCTGCAGCTGCACGGAGCTGCCCGCCCGCTTCGGCTTTCGACTCGATCCGCAGCCCGGCAGCGACGAACGATCGGCCTGTTGACGTAGCCCGGGCATCAAGGCTATAGTCCGCGCCCTCGTACAGCAGCGCTTGCAGCATCCCTCGAACAAGCCCCGCTGCTGATCACGAATGCCTTGGTGGTGAAATTGGTAGACACGCTATCTTGAGGGGGTAGTGGCGAAAGCCGTGCGAGTTCGAGTCTCGCCCAAGGCACCATCTCCCGGCCGTTCGGCCGCGAGTCTCTCAGCCAGAAAGTCGATCAGCATCCTTACGCGGTGCGGGACGTGGCGATTGCTTGGCAATACCGCGAATACCCCCAGCTCGGGCGGCGCGTAGTCTTCCAGCACGCATTCGACGGCACCGGCCGAAAGTGCCTCATCGGCGATGAAATCCGGCTGTACCGAGATGCCCAGCCCTCTTACCGTCGCCGCCATCACCGCGTCGCCGTTGTTGGCATTGATGCGGCAGCGCGGCGTGTGCGTCTCGGCACGACCATCGA
Organism: Thauera sp. 27; assembly: GCF_000310125.2. NCBI lineage: Bacteria > Pseudomonadati > Pseudomonadota > Betaproteobacteria > Rhodocyclales > Zoogloeaceae > Thauera > Thauera sp. 27. The sequence continues at coordinate 217,872 of NZ_AMXB01000001.1, read as the reverse complement.
CGGTAAAGCGCCACAGCTGGCTGCCGAGCCGCGTCATGTAGCCCAGGCACTCGTGATGGGCGAGCTCGCCCGGATGCCTTGGCCTGCCGTGACGCGCCAGGTAATCCGGTGCGGCGACCACGTAGAGGCGGCAGCTGGCAAGTCTGCGCACGATATCGCCCGGCTCGAGCTGCGCAGTGATGCGCACGGCAAGATCGAACCCTTCCTCGATCAGGTTCACCCGACGGTCGGCGTACTCCATGTCCAGCCCCACCTCGGGAAACTGCTGTGAGAAATCGAGCAGCAGCGGCGCAAGCCGGCGCAGGCCATAGCTCAGCGGCAGGCTCAGACGGATGCGCCCGCGCGGCGTCGCAAGCTCCTGCGCAACGCCAGCCTCGGCAACTTCGACCATGTTCAGGATGACACGGCAGCGCTCAAGAAAGGCCGTACCCGCAGTCGTCAGCGTCAGGCGGCGGGTGCTGCGTTCCATGAGCTTGGCACCAAGATGCGACTCCAGGGCCGCCACCTTGCGTGTCACCACTGAACGCGCCACGCCGAGTTGCTGGGCTACGGTCGAAAAACTGCCGGTCTCGGCCACACGCACGAAGAGCTGCATCGCTTCCAGCCGATCCATTGTTGTCATTCCTGCAACAGAAATAACTTGATTGTGCGGTATATGTGACGGAGCCGGAAGCCTATAGTGCATTCAACGCACACGTGAGAATGGTTTCCAACATGCAAGCACGACAGACCAGCCCTCGGCAGCCCGCCCTCTTCGTCCCACACGGCTCGCCCCTGTTCGCGCTTGCGCCGGGCGCGGCCGGCGCGGCGATGGCGGGTCTCGCAAACGTCATGGCTCAACCCCGCGCGGTGGTCATCGTGAGTGCGCACTGGGACACCACCATCCCGACCGTCGGTTTTGCCGAGCGACCTGAAACCATCCACGACTATTACGGTTTCCCGCCCGAACTCTACCGCCTGAACTACCCCGCCACGGGTTGCAGCGAGGTCGCCGAGGAGCTTGTACAAGCGATCGGCGCCGCCGGCCTGCCGGTCGCACGATCGGCGACCCGCGGCCTCGACCATGGAGCCTGGATACCGCTGCGCATCATGTTCCCGGACGCGGACATCGCCGTCGTACCGCTCTCGATTCAAAGCCGTGGCGGACCAAAGGCCGCCTGGCAGCTTGGGCGCAGCCTTGCACCGCTGACGGCCCGCGGCATCCTCGTCGTCGGCTCGGGCAACCTCACCCACAACCTCGCCGATTTCCGCTTCGGTGCCAGCAGCGGCGCGACCGACGTGCCCGCCTACGTGCGCCGCTTTGCCGACTGGTTCGGCGACCGCCTGGCCGCGGGTGATACCGCGGCCTTACTGGACTACCGCCGGCAGGCACCCGAAGCCATGCGCGCCCACCCGAGCGAAGAGCACCTGCTGCCCCTGTTCGTCGCCCTCGGTGCCGCAGGCGATGAACCCTACGCAAGTCGGCTGCACGCCGGCATCGACGATCACGCGCTGGCGATGGACATCTTCGCCTTCGAGCCAGGAGCCCCCGCATGACCCCGAAGCCCCCCGCCCCCCAGGACCGCTCACCCCGACGTGCCGATACCTCCTACACGAGCACGGCCAAAGTGATGCATTGGTTGATGGCCGTACTGATCCCGGCAACGATGGCCCTTGGCATGTACGTGGAAGGCCTGCCCTTTTCGCCCGAAAAACTCAAGTTGATCGCGTGGCACAAGTGGGCCGGCGTCAGCCTTTTCCTGCTCGTGGCACTGCGGCTGACGTGGCGCCTGTTCCATCCACCGCCGCCGCTTCCCGCAAGCATGGCGCCCGCATTGCGCATGGCGGCGCATGCCGGGCACGCCCTGCTGTACGTGCTGATGTTTGCCATCCCGCTCACCGGCTGGCTGATGAGCTCTGCCAAGGGCGTACCGACGGTGTGGTTCGGCGTGGTGCCGATTCCTGACCTTCTGGGCAAGGACGAAGCCCTCGGCAAGCTGCTGCAGGCCACCCACATGTACCTCAACTGGCTGCTCGCCGCGACACTCGTCGGCCATATCGCAGCCGCACTCAAGCATCACTTCCTCGACCGGGACGACATCCTGACCCGCATGCTGCCCACCATCAACCGCAAGGACAGAACATGAGAACCCTGCTTGCCGCCGCAGCGCTTGCCGCCGCTATGCCCCTCGCCGCTCACGCAGCCGACTACACACAGCTGCAGACCGCGCGCAGCAAGGTCGGCTTCAGCTTCACCCAGATGGGCGTAACCCTGGACGGTCACTTCGAACGCTTCGACGGCGAACTGCGCTTCGATCCCGCCGCCCCGGAGTCCGCGCGCGCAGTCGTCGAAGTCGAACTGGCAAGCATCCGCACCGGCATGCCGGATGCCGATGCCGAGGTCGCCGGCCGCAGTTGGTTCAACATTGGCGAGTTCCCCAGGGCGCGCTTCGAATCGAGCAGCGTCAAGGCCCTGGGCGGCGAGCGCTTCGAGGTCAGCGGCGCACTCACCATCAAGGGCCGCAGCCTGCCCGTCGTCGTACCGGCCAGCTTCGCGGTGCGCGACGGCGTCGGCGTGTTCGAGGGCGAGTTCGTCATCCGTCGCGGCGACTTCGCGGTTGGCGAGGGCGCCTGGGCGCACTTCGACGTGGTCGCCAATGAAGTGCGCGTGCGTTACCAGATCAGCGCGACGCAGTAATCCCGGCGGCGCCTAAAGGCCTCGGCGCAATCGTCCCATCCACCACCAAAGCACGATCACCCTCAACAGGAGCTACACCATGCATTCCACTTTCCGCAAGTTCGCTGCCAGCCTCAGCCTCGTCGCCGGCGCCTCCCTCGCCCTGCCGGCGCTTGCCGCGCCGCAGACCTACGTGGTCGACGGCTCGCACACCTTCCCGCGCTTCTCCTACAGCCACTTCGGGCTATCGACCCAGATGAGCCGCTTCAACACCACCACCGGCACCGTGGTGCTCGACCAGGAAGCGCGCACCGGCTCGGTGGACATCGAAATCGACATGCGCTCGGTCGACACCGGCTTTGCGACCTTCAACGAGCACATCCAGGGCGAAGACTTCTTCCACACCGCGCAGTACCCGACCGCAACCTTCAAGTCGACGCGCGTGGTGTTCGAGGGCGACAAGCCGGTTGCAGTCGACGGCGAGCTCACCATCAAGGGCGTGACGCGCCCCGTCACCCTGAGCCTGAGCTCGTTTACCGCCATGCAGCACCCGATGGTGCCCAAGCAGGCCATCGGCGCCAATGCCAGCGTGACCGTGAAGCGCAGCGACTTCAACGCCGGCAAGTACGCCCCCCACGTCAGCGACGAGGTCACCATCGACATCGCCCTCGAGGCCATCGCCCCGTAAACGCAGCTGCCGAAGCGAGAACGCCCGCGGGCCGTCGTGGCCCGCGGGCGTTCTCGCTTCGGTCTGCACACAGGCGCCATTGCCGGACGCCTGGGCGGCCAGGTCAGCCTCGGACGCGCTCGGTGATGAAGCGCTTGATCGCGTCGACGTCGGGCGCCATCACCTCGACACGCTGCGGCAACGCCTCGATGCCGGCAAGGTCGGCGGGACGCTCGGGCTCACGGCCGAGGGCCTCGACGATGGTCTCCGAGAACTTCACCGGCAGCGCCGTTTCCAGCACCAGCAGCGGCACACCGGCCGGCACCGCGCCGGCAAGCTCCCAAGCCACCTTCACGCCGTCGGCGGTGTGGGTGTCGATCATCACGCCATACTGCTCAAACACCTTGCGGATGGTCGCCAGGCGGTCGGCATGGCTGCTCGCACCGGAGAGGAAACCAAACTCGGCAATACGCGCGAATTCAGCCGAGGCCGACAGGTCGAAGGCACGGCCAGCATCGACCTCGGCCCACAGGGCGGCGACCTTCTGCGGGTCGCGACCAACCAGGTCGTAGACGAAGCGCTCGAAGTTGGACGCCTTGGAGATGTCCATCGACGGGCTCGAGGTGACATGGGTCTCGGCCGCCTTGCGCGGACGGTAGACGCCGGTGCGGAAGAACTCGTCGAGCACGTCGTTCTCGTTGGTCGCAAGCAGCAGCTTCGCGACCGGGAGCCCCATCTGGCGCGCGATGTGGCCGGCACAGATGTTGCCGAAATTGCCCGAGGGCACGCAGAACGCGACCTCCTGGTCGTTCGACGACGTGGCGGCGAAATAGCCCTTGAAGTAATAAACGACCTGGGCGGCAACGCGCGCCCAGTTGATCGAGTTGACCGCACCGATCTTGTGCCCGACCTTGAAAGCGTGGTCGTTGGACACTGCCTTCACGATGTCCTGGGCATCGTCGAACATGCCGGTGACGGCGATGTTGAAGATGTTCTCGTCCTGCAGCGAATACATCTGCGCACGCTGGAAGGCACTCATCTTGCCATGCGGCGACAGCATGAACACGCGCACGCCCTGCTTACCGCGCATCGCGTACTCGGCGGCAGAGCCGGTATCACCCGAGGTCGCGCCAAGGATATTGATGCTCTCGCCGCGCTTGGCCAGCACATACTCGAACAGGTTGCCGAGCAACTGCATCGCCATGTCCTTGAAGGCGAGCGTGGGGCCATTGGAGAGCTCGAGCAGGCCGAGCCGCCCAGGCTCGAGCCAATGCACGGGCGTGATGTCGGCGGCACGATCCCCCGCACGCGCATGGCAATACACCTCGGCCGTGTAGGTCTTCGCGCAGATCGCGCGCAGGTCGGCTGCAGGGATGTCGGTGATGAACTTCGACAGGATCTCGAAGGCCAGTTCCGCATAAGGCAGCGCACGCCAGGCGTCCAGCTCGGCACGCGTGACACGGGGGTAGGACTCGGGCAGGTAGAGCCCGCCATCGGGCGCCAGGCCCCCGAGCAGGATGTCGCAGAACTCGGGGTTCGTGGGCTGGCCGGCATGGCCACGGGTGGAGATGTACTTCACGACGCAATCCTTGAAGAAGGCACGGCCGGACGGAGATGCCCGGCTGGGCGAGGCGGAAAGGCGTGATTCTAACGAATCCGGGCCGGGCTTCGCAGGTCTGGGGCAGCAGACAGCGGCGCAATCTGCTGAAACGCCAAGTCCGTTGAGGCGTCAGGTGCGCCACCGCCCTCGCAAGCTCACGGCTGACGCCGCTCCCGCAGTGCGATTCCAGGCATGTGCGGACCGACGGTGGGGGCGCCTGATGCGCCCTTCTGGACGGAACCCGGACTCAATCGGTCTCCAGGCGGAAGCCCACCTTCAGCGTGACCTGGAAATGGGCGACCTTGCCGTCGACCACATGGCCGCGGGTCTCGATCACCTCGAACCAGTCGATGTGGCGGATCGTCCTTGCGGCGGTCTCGATCGCGTTTCGGATGGCATCGTCAGTCCCGGAGGTTGACGAGCCGACGAGTTCGACCATCTTGTAGACGTGGCTGGACATGGCTTTCTCCCTAGTGTTCGGGGTCGGTCGATCTCCCGGGCAGCGTAGCCGTTGGCGGCAACTCGGCGGCCTCGAAGCGGCGTACCGCAGCGCGGTATCCCCGCATGCCGAGCACGGCTATGATGATCAGGATGAGTGTGAAGGTGACGAGTTTGAATGCCATCGGGTGGACTCAAGGAATGTTGCCGAAGACCCGGGCTGCAGTCAGCAGGGACGCGCAAGGACAACTGCAGTGTAGCTCGCAGCACACAGATCTGCCGCGAGGCCTTGGCAAGGCAGTCGACTTCTGCGCCAGGACTTCGCGCTCATCAGCGCGCCGCGCCGTTGCGCTCGAGCCAGTCCGCACGCTCACGGCAACGCTCGGCCTTGTCCGGAGCAAGCCCGGGCGCAGCAGCGATCCGTCTGAGCACTTGCGGGTCGGGACGGTGGGCAAGCACGGCATCCCAGTAGTCAGCGAGCGTCAACGCGGGGCTGGGCCGCTCCTCGAGCTCGATGGTGTCGCCTGGCGCCAGTTCGCCCGGCGTGAGCACCGCGTAATACCAGCCCGTCACCCCGGCAGCCTCGACGAAGCGCGACGCCCCATCCACCTTGATGCGGCGGTCGATCTTCCAGCACGGCGCGCGCGGTTGCGAAACCTGCACACGCGCACTGCCCATGCGCAGGATGTCGCCGATGCACAGGTCGTGCTCGGTCAGTCCATGGGTACTGACGTTCTCGCCCAGCACGCCGGCGGCCAGCAGATCGGCGGCCTGCGGCCACTCCTGAGCCAGCACGGCATAGTGCTCGGCCGGGTAGTGGTGCAGGGCTTTCCACGGGCCGCCGTGATGGCGCAGGTCGGCTTGCTCATCGCCTTCGAGACCCGTCGCACCCAAGCGCAGCGGACGATCCACTGCCGTCTTGTAGATCCCTGTGGGTTCGCACTCGGGCAATAGCGGCCGCACACGGCCGATGAACAGTTGGTCGATCGTGGTCTTCATGGCTCCATCCCAAACCCATTCCCATACCGAGGTACGAGCTGCCCCACCCCAGATGTCAAAAGGCCGCGCCCCGAGGCACGGCCTTTTCTTCTGCAAGCACCGCGATCAGAGGCTCTCCATGCGCAGCTTGGTCACCTGTCCCTGTACCACCGGCAGCGCCTCAATGCGACCGATGGCTGCATTCGCGTCACGCTCAACGGTCTGATGGGTGAGCATGATGATGTCGGTGTGGCTCTCGCCCTCGGCCGCTTCCTTCTGGATCAGGGCCTCGATCGAGATGTCGCTGTCGGCGAGGATGCGGGTGATGTCGGCGAGCACGCCAGGCTTGTCCGCTACGCGCATGCGCAGGTAGTAGGACGTGATGACCTCCTCGATCGGCAGTACCGGCAGCGCCTGCACCTGATCGGGCTGGAAAGCGAGGTGCGGTACGCGGTGCTCCGGGTCGGCCGTGTGCAGGCGGGTCACATCGACGAGGTCGGCGATGACCGCGGAAGCCGTCGGCTCGGCACCTGCGCCCTTGCCGTAATAGAGCGTCGCACCGACGGCATCTGCCTGTACCAGTACCGCGTTCATCGCGCCTTCGACGTTGGCGATCAGACGCTTGGCCGGGATCAGCGTCGGGTGCACGCGCAGTTCGACGCCGGTGTCGCGCTTGCGCGCAATGCCGAGCAGCTTGATGCGGTAGCCCAGCTGTTCGGCGTAGGCGATGTCCACCGCATCGAGCTTGCTGATGCCTTCGACGTAGGCCTTGTCGAACTGCATCGGGATGCCGAAGGCAATCGCGCTCATGATCGTCGCCTTGTGGGCAGCGTCGACGCCTTCGATGTCGAAGGTCGGATCGGCCTCGGCGTAGCCGAGCGCCTGCGCCTCCTTGAGCACTTCGGCAAACGGCAGGCCCTTGTCCCGCATCTCGGACAGAATGAAGTTGGTCGTGCCGTTGATGATGCCGGCCAGCCACTCGATGCGATTGGCGGTAAGGCCCTCACGCAGCGCCTTGATGATCGGGATGCCCCCTGCCACCGCAGCCTCGAAGGCCACCATGACGCCCTTCTTCTGCGCTGCCGAAAAGATCTCGTTGCCATGCACCGCAAGCAGCGCCTTGTTGGCCGTGACCACATGCTTGCCGTTCTCGATGGCCTTCATGACCAGTTCGCGAGCGATGCCATAACCACCGATCAGTTCGACGACGATATCGATTTCCGGATTGGACACGACGGCGAAGGCGTCATCGGTAAGGGCGACCTCGCCCCCGGTCACGCTGCGCGCAAGCTCCAGGTTCTTGTCGGCCACCATGGTGATGCGGATCGGACGTCCGGCGCGGCGGCTGATCTCTTCCGCGTTGCGCTTCAGAACGGTGTAGGTACCGCCACCGACGGTGCCGATGCCGAGGAGGCCAACATTGATCGCTTTCATGCAGTGAGTTCCGTGATTCAGGGTGGGTTGAAATCGGGTGCCGGGGGCAAGGGTCGGGCGTACAGCCTCAGGTACCGTGGCGGCGGCGGTAGTGCTCCAGGAAGCGCGCGACACGGCCGATGGCGTCGCGCAGGTCGTCCTCGTGCGGCAGGAAGACGAGACGGAAGTGGTCGGGGTGGGGCCAGTTGAAGCCCGAGCCCTGGACGAGCAGCACGCGCTCCTCCTCGAGCAACTCGGCGATGAAGGCCTGATCGTCCTCGATCGGGTACACCTTGGGATCGAGCCTGGGGAACATGTACAGGGTGGCCTGCGGCTTGACGCAGCTCACACCCGGAATCTGGTTGATCAGCTCCCACGCCAGGTCGCGCTGGCGGCGCATGCGCCCGCCCTCGGCGACCAGGTCGTCGATGCTCTGGTAGCCGCCAAGCGCGGTCTGGATGGCGTACTGCCCCGGCACGTTGGCGCACAGACGCATTGAGGCCAGCATGTTGAGACCTTCGATGTAATCCACGGCGCGGCGCTTGTCGCCGCACACCACCATCCAGCCGGCGCGGTAGCCGCAGGAACGGTAGTTCTTCGACAGGCCGTTGAAGATGATGGTCAGCACGTCCTCGGACAATGCAGCCATCGAGGTATGGGTGATACCGTCGTACAGGACCTTGTCGTAGACCTCGTCCGCGTACAGGATGAGGTCGTGCTCGCGGGCGAGCGCGACGATCTGCCGCAAGGTTTCTTCCGGGTACACGGCGCCGGTCGGGTTGTTCGGGTTGATGACCACGATCGCGCGCGTGTTAGGGGTGATCTTCGCGCGCATGTCCTCGATGTCGGGCAACCAGCCCTTGGACTCGTCGCACAGATAGTGCACCGGCTTGCCGCCGGACAGACTCACTGCCGCAGTCCACAGCGGGTAGTCAGGCGCCGGCACCAGCACCTCGTCACCCGCATCGAGCAAGGCGTTCATCGCCATCACGATGAGTTCGGAGACACCGTTGCCAATGTAGATATCCTCGATATCCACGCCCTTGATGCCCTTCTGCTGCGTGTAGTGCATCACCGCCTTGCGCGCCGAGAAGATCCCCTTCGAGTCCGAGTAGCCCGCCGCGTTGGGCAGGTTGCGGATCATGTCCATCTGGATCTCCTCGGGCGAATCGAAGCCGAACGCGGCAAGGTTGCCGATGTTGAGCTTGATGATCTTGTGGCCCTCGTCCTCCATCTGCTTCGCGCGCACCAGCACCGGTCCGCGGATGTCGTAGCAGACTTCGGCAAGCTTGGCAGACTTGCGGATCGGCCGCGCGCCGGCAGCGCCCGCCTCGGCCTTCACGGTCGGTTCGGAGGGGGGCGTCGCAAGCTCGAGGGTCTTCACCGCTTTCATCGTCGTCTGTCCTGGCAAGGAAATGGCGCAGGGCGGCCTGTCCGCCACTGCCAAAAGATTGTTATCTTAGCCCCGCTGCCGCACTGCGGCAATTTCGCCATGCAGGCGGGCGGCAGCCTCCCTGTGCAAACCTCCCGATGAGCCTGACATCAGCATGAAGCTCTACCTCGACAACCTCTCCAGCATCAACGTCATCAGCGGCTACGGCGAAGACCATGTGATGGTCGGCAAGGAACGCCACGAGGGCAACCTGCTGCTCTCGGCCAATCGCATCGTCACCGGCTGGGCACCTGAGGCACGCGGCAGTCTGGAAGGCCTGCGTGCCGAAAACCTTGCAGAGGCCACCGGACTCGGGGCGGAAATCCTCATCGTCGGTACGGGCAAGCGCCAGCGCTTTCCGCAGCCGACCTTGCTGAGGCCGCTCATCGAAGCCCGCATCGGGTTCGAGTTCATGGACTTTGCGGCAGCCTGTCGCACCTACAACATCCTGGTTGGCGAAAGCCGCGCCGTCGCACTCGCCCTCATCTACGAGGGCTGATCGAGCCTACCCCGACTTGCGGTCGCACAACCGGCCCCGACACGGCCCGCGATTGCAGCCACCGCCGCCCATCGGCTACCCTGAGGCCGGCCGCAGAGGCCACGAAATGAGGCCACGAAATGCCGACCGCAGCAGGCGCTTGCACGCACACTGCGGCGAGTCGCGCATTCCTGGATCGTTGGGCCACCCCATCCACCACGACAGCAGGAGAAGGCATGAGCGAACGCCCCGCACCGGATTTCACGCTATCGGCAACCGGCAACCAGAGCATCACCCTGTCCGCGTTGCGCGGACGCAAGGTGGTGATCTACTTCTATCCCAAGGACAACACGCCGGGCTGCACCAACGAAACGCGTGATTTCGCCACCCTGCATGCCGCGTTCGCCGAGGCCTCCTGCGAGATCTTCGGCATCAGTCGCGACAGCCTGAAGAGCCACGAGAACTTCAAGGCCAAGCTGGCCCTGCCCTTCGAGCTGATCTCGGACCCCGACGAAGCAGCCTGCGAAGCATTTGGCGTGATGAAGCTCAAGAACATGTACGGCAAGCAGGTGCGCGGTATCGAACGCAGCACCTTCCTGATCGACAGCGCAGGCAACATCGCCCGCGAGTGGCGCGGGGTAAAGGTGGCGGGCCACGCCGAAGAGGTGCTTGCCGCAGCGCGTGGGCTCTGACCCCACCCTGCGCACGCGACGCAATCACACCCGTAGCCAACGCCTCCCTACCTCAGGCCCGACAAGATGCCCGCCACCCGCAAAGACTCGACCAATGACCAGCCCGCCGGCGCAGCCACCATCAAGCCCGCCGCCGCCCGACGCGCTACCCGCCGCAGCGCGCCCAAGGGCGTGAGCCGCAAGCTGTTCGTTCTCGATACCAACGTGCTGATGCACGATCCCACCAGCCTGTTCCGCTTCGAGGAGCACGACCTCTACGTGCCGATCATGACGCTGGAGGAACTCGACAACAACAAGAAGGGCACAACCGAACTCGCACGCAACACCCGCCAGGCCAGCCGTCTGCTCGACGAGATCGTCAGTGCGGCGCCGAACGGAATCGACGCTGGCATCGCCCTCGATCAAGCCTCGCGGGGGATGGCCACCGGTCGGCTTTACCTGCAGACCGAAGCCATCGATGTCCGCCTGCCTGCGGCCCTGCCCACCGCGCGCGGCGACAACCAGATTCTCGGAGTGGTGATGTACCTCGCGGACAAGCACCCTGGGCGCGAAGTCATCCTGGTGTCCAAAGACATCAACATGCGCATCAAGGCGCGTGCACTCGGCCTGGCAGCGCAGGACTACTTCAACGACAAGGTGCTCGAGGACAGCGACCTGCTGTACACCGGCATACGCGAGCTGCCCGCCGATTTCTGGGATACGCACGGCAAGGGCATGGAGTCGTGGAAGGAAGAAGGACAGACCTACTACCGCATCAGCGGCCCGCTCGCTCCGGACATGCTGATCAACGAGTTCGTCTACCAGGATGGCGACAGCCCCCTGCAGGCCTGGGTACGCGAGAAGCGCGGCCGTAGCGTCGTACTCGAGACCCTGATCGACTACGGCCACCAGAAGAACAACGTTTGGGGCATCACCGCGCGCAATCGCGAGCAGAACTTCGCCCTCAACCTGCTGATGAACCCCGACATCGACTTCGTGACACTGCTTGGCCAGGCAGGTACGGGCAAGACCTTGCTCACGCTCGCTGCGGGACTCACCCAGGTGCTGGAGAGCAAGCGCTACAGCGAAATCATCATGACGCGGGTGACCGTGCCCGTCGGCGAGGACATCGGCTTCCTGCCCGGCACGGAGGAAGAAAAGATGGCACCCTGGATGGGCGCTCTCGAGGACAACCTCGAAGTACTCAACGGCACGGCAGGTGAAGGCGGCGACTGGGGCCGTGCCGCCACCCGCGACCTGATCCGCAGCCGCATCAAGATCAAGAGCCTGAACTTCATGCGTGGGCGGACCTTCCTCAACAAGTACCTCATCATCGACGAGGCGCAGAACCTCACGCCCAAGCAGATGAAGACCCTCATCACCCGTGCCGGCCCCGGCACCAAGGTGATCTGCATGGGCAACATCGCGCAAATCGATACGCCCTACCTCACGGAAGGTTCTTCGGGCCTGACCTTCGTCGTCGACCGCTTCAAGGGCTGGGAGCACTCGGGGCATATCACCCTTCAGCGCGGCGAGCGTTCGCGCCTGGCCGACCACGCGGCAGAGGTGCTCTGAGCGCGCGCAAGAACGCAAGAGCCTGTTCATAAACGGGCTTTTGCGTGCAATAAGGCGGTCTGGCGGGCGCGGCCGTATAATCGCGCCACTTCACCGACGACAAGCCCGTCATGACCGCAACCGCCGCCGCCCTCCTGCAGGGGGCCAGCACCGATTTCCTGCGCAATCACTCGCCCTTCAATCGCATGGAGCCCGAGGCGCTCTCCTTCCTGGCAGAGCGTGCAGTCCTCGGCTTTCATCCTCGCGGCAGCGAGATCCTGACCCCAGAAATGGGGGTGCCCGCGCATTTCTACATCGTGCAGCGGGGCAAGGTCCAGGCCCGCCAGACAGGCGCGGCCGTCGTCACGGAGTATGCCAGCCTGGCAATCGGCCCTGGCGAGTGCTTCCCGATCGGCGCCATTTCAGCGCGCAGGCCATCGACCAATGCCTACGTCGCGAGCGAAGACAGCTTCTGCTTCCGGATCGCGGCGGACGACTTCCTGCAGCTCATGCAGATGAGCCCGGCCTTCCACCTCTTTTGCACCCAGTACATCGCGAGCCTGCTCAACCAATCGCGCCAGCAGCTGCAGACCACGTTCACCCAGCGCGCAGCCGAACAGCAGACGATGACCACCTCGCTGGGCAAGCTCATCAAGCAAGCCCCCTTCGCGGTGAGCGCCGAGAGCACGACGCGTGAAGCCCTCGAGCGCATGAACGAGCTCCAGCTCGGCTGTGTTGTCGTGGTCGACAGCGAGCGCCATCCGGTCGGCGTGCTGACCCAGAGCGACCTGCTTCCTCGCGTCATCCTCGCCGCCTTCGATCTCGATCGCCCGATCGGCGAAGTCATGACAGCCAACCCGCACCAGCTCGGGGCCAGCGCCTCGGCCTACGATGCCGCGCTCGAGATGGCAACCCATGGGGTGCGTCACCTGCTCGTCGTGGATGCCGAGGGGCGTCTCGAAGGTGTGGTGTCCGAGCGCGATCTGTTCTCCCTGCAACGCATCAGCCTGCGCCAGATCCGCGCCGGCATCGAGAGCGCCGCCGATATCGAGGCGCTGCAGCGTGCAAGCAAGGACATCCGCCAGCTGGCGCTGAACCTCATTGCACAGGGCATCGGTGCCGAGCAGCTCACCCAGTTCATTTCCGCACTGAACGACGCCCTCACCCGCAGAATCATCGAGCTGGCGCTGGCACAACACGACCTCGCAGGCATCGACTTCAGCTGGGTCGCCTTTGGCTCCGAAGGCCGCCATGAGCAGACACTATCCACCGACCAGGACAACGGCATCATCTGGCGCGCACCCGAGATGGCCAATGACGAACAGGTCAAGAAGCGTCTGCTCGCCTTTGCAGGCGTTGTGAACAGCCATCTTGCCGCCTGCGGTTTTCCGCTCTGCAAGGGCAACATCATGGCAAGCAATCCGGAGCTGTGCCTTACGCTCGAGGAGTGGAAAGCGCGCTTCGGGTCCTGGATCCGCGAACCCGACCCCCAGGCCCTGCTCAACGCCTCGATCTTCTTCGACTTCCGCGTCTTGTATGGCAGCGAGCGCCCGGCAAGCCAGCTGCGCACCTGGCTGAACAAGACCGTCAAGGGCAACTCCACCTTCCTGCGCATGATGGCGGTCAATGCCCTGCAAGTCATGCCCCCGCTCGGCCGAATCCGCGACTTCGTGCTTGAGGACGACGGCAGTATCGATCTCAAGAAATCCGGCGCCCGCCTTTTCGTCGACGTCGCTCGCATCCTTGCCCTGCGCACCGGGGTCGATTCGAGCAGCACGGTTCAGCGCCTGCGCCAGGCGGCGGCGCGGATGGGGGTACCGGCCGAGGAGGTGTCCGCCATCATCGACGGCTTCAACTTCATACAGTTGCTGCGCCTGCGCTCGCAGCACCTCGAGACCGAACACGACGCGCCAGGCGACAACCGGGTGAATCCCGACTCTCTCAACGAGCTCGATCGCCGCATTCTCAAGGAAGCCTTCCGCCAGGCGAGAAAACTCCAGCTGCGCCTGAAACTGGATTACCAACTATGACTGGCTGGCTCTCCCGGCTCATACCCTCGCGCAGCGGCCCACAGCCTCTGAGCGCGCGCGCCGCCGCCACCATGGAACAGTGGCAGTCCCTGCCCGACGTCGATCTTGCGCGCGCGCATTACGAGACGCGCTACACCGTGGTCAACACCGAGGCCACGGGGCTGGACCTGGAACGTGACCGCTTGCTCGCTGTGGGGGGCATCGCCGTAGACTGCGGCCTCATCCACCTCGACGCGGCCTGCTATGAGAAGCTCGATCCTGTTCCGGCGGAGGCCCTGAGCGCCCTGCTCGGCCTCGCCGGCAAAGGGCCCCTGATCGTATTCAACGCGCCCTTCAACCGCGGCATGATCGAGCAAGCCCTGTTGCAGCACCTGGGCCTGAGTCATGCCTTTACCTGGATCGATCTCTACCTTTTGATGCCGGCGCTGTTTCCAGAGCGCTTCGAACGCCCCGTCCGCCTCGCCGAATGGATGGCGAGCTTCGGTATCGAGACCTTCCAGCGCCATCACGCGCTGGGCGACGCCTGGGCGATAGCGCAGCTATTCCTCGCTGCGGAAGCACGCGCCCTGTCGATGGGCCTGAGCACCGCACCCGCGCTCGTTGAACAAGAGCGCGCATACCAGCAGCGTCTCAAGATCTGAGCCTGCCCAGGGGCCGCTCAACTGCGGCGACAGCACGCAACTCGCGAGCCCGCCAGGTACGACAGGACCACAACGCAGCCCGCAACGCCGGTCGGGGCTCCATCGGCATCCCGTCGGTCTCGGGTGCTGCATCGAACAGCTTGCTGTGACACGTCTCGACCTCTCCGGTTCCTCGACCTAGGGTTTACCTATTTACAAGCGCCATTCGCATGCGTATATTCCGTCGAATGTTTTTGCGCCGACTCACTCTCACTCTTGTCGCGGCCCTTGCGCTTGCGCCCTTGGCCGCCCACACGGCCGAGCGGCCTGTCGCAACCGCCACCCAAGCGCAACGGTCGGCGCTGGAAGAATATGCGAGCACTGCCGAACAGCTCGTCGATGAAGCGTTGTCTTACCTGGGCATCCGCTATCGCCGTGGTGGCACTTCACCAGAAACGGGACTGGACTGCAGCGGGCTCGTGCTCAACGTGTTCCGGAATGCGATCGGACTCGACCTGCCCCGCACGGCACGCGAAATGGCCAATCTGGGTGACAAGGTCAGCCGCCAGGAATTGAAGCCCGGCGATCTGGTGTTCTTCAATACCATGCGCCGCACCTTCTCCCACGTGGGCATCTACCTCGGCGACGGCAAGTTCGTCCATGCGCCTTCGACAGGCGGCAAGGTGAGGGTCGAGAGCATCGCCACTCGCTATTGGGCGCAACGCTTCAACGGTGCCCGCCGCCTGGTGGACGACGACGCCACCACCGACTTCATGCCTTCGCTCTCGGCGATGCGCTGATACCCCTCCTGCTACACACAACGTTCGATGCCCCGCTCCGATGCGGGGCATCGAACGTTTACAGCCCGGGTGATGCCAGCTGCGCTCAGTGCGTCTTGCGACATGCCCCCTTTGCGTGCGCCGGACACTGCTGACAGCGCTCATCGAACCGCTTGCCCAGGGCTTGCTGCAGGGCGCAGGTCGATCGCCGGCAGCACACGAACATCACGCCCTCCCGCGTTGCCGCCTCACGGAAGCGCTGCATCACGTTATGACCGAGGAAATCAGTGAAGAGGATCACCATGCCGATCCCGCTCGGCAGAGACGCCGATCGCCTTTGATGGCTGGTATCGCGACCACTGACATGGCTCGCGATGCGAATACCGTAGCGGTCGAGTACATCAGGTATGTTTCCGAGACGATCGGCGCCCACCAGCAGTGCATCCATGACATTTCCTTGTTGCGAATGATTCGCAACAATAGTGCACGCAATGAGACCAATTTGCAACTGCGAATCTTTATCGTTATTATCCGCTCACCCATAACAACCCTCAGGGGCCCTCGAGCATCATGAAGAAAGTCGTCCTCGCCTCCCTTCTTTCCGCCCTCGGCCTGGCTGCAACGGCTCACGCGGCCGAACTCAACATCTACTCGGCCCGCCACTACCAGACGGACGAGCAGCTGTATGGCAACTTCACCAAGCAGACCGGCATCAAGATCAACCGCATCGAGGCCAAGGAAGACGAACTGCTCGAGCGCATCCGCACCGAAGGCGCCAACAGCCCGGCAGACATCTTCATCACCGTCGACGCTTCTCGCCTTGGCAAGGCCGATGAGATGGGCATCTTCGCGCCGGTGAAGTCGGCCGAGATCGAGGCTCGCGTCCCGGCCCACCTGCGTGCCGACAACTGGGTGTCCTACTCCACTCGCGCGCGCATCATCGTGTTCAACCCGACGATGGTGAAGGAAGAGCAGGTCAAGACCTACGAGCAGCTCGCCGACCCCGCCCTCAAGGGCCAGGTGTGCACGCGTTCGGGCAGCCACCCCTACAACCTGTCGCTCGGCGCGGCCATGATCAAGCACAACGGCGCCGAAGCGACCGAGAACTGGGCCAAGGGCATCGTCGCCAATTTCGCTCGCGCACCGAAGGGTGGCGATACCGATCAGATCCGCGCGGTTGCGGCAGGCGAATGCGGCGTCGCCATTGCCAACAGCTACTACCTCGCGCGTCTGATGAACTCGACGAAGCCCGAAGACCAGGCCGCGGTTGCCAACATCAAGGCCGTATGGCCCAACCAGGACAGCTGGGGTACGCACATCAACGTGTCGGGCGCCGGCATGCTCAAGAACGCGCCCAACAAGGAAGCAGCGGTCAAGTTCCTGGAATACCTGGCCTCCGACGAAGCCCAGGCCTACTTTGCCAACGGCAACAACGAGTGGCCGGTGGTGACGACGTTCAAGATTGACAATGCCGCACTCAACAAGCTCGGCGAGTTCAAGGCCGACACCTTGCCGATCGGCGAGCTGGCTGCAACCGTTGCCGAAGCACAGCGCATCTTCGACCGCGCTGGCTACCGCTGAGCCCGATGGCCCGTAGCCGCATGCGACGGGAGCCCATCAACCCGGGCTGACCGACACGGCCCCGCCTTCGAAAGACGGCGGGGCCGTGTCACGTTCACGCGCCAGGACGGCGCGATTGCGCCCACCATGCTTTGCTGCATAGAGCGCCTCATCGGCACGTGAATACGCCTCGTCATGGGCCTGGTCAGCCTCATGCAGCATCGCCACCCCCACACTGACCGTGAATGACAGCGGCTGGCCGTCGACCATTGCCGGGCTCGCGGCTACCACGCGGCAAAGCCGCTCCGCCACCCGCATCGCGCCGAGCGCATCAATGCAGGGCAGCAGGACGGCAAACTCCTCCCCCCCCATGCGCGCGAACACATCGGCCTCGCGCAGCTGCACGTCGACCACGTTAACGAAGTGCCGCAGGACGATATCGCCCGCTGCATGGCCGTGAGTGTCGTTGACCCGCTTGAAGTGGTCGAGGTCGAGCAGAAGCAGCGCGGCCTGCGATTGGCCACGACGGACGCGACCAAGCTCTCCGCGCATCATCTCGGTGAAGTGGCGCCGATTCCACAACCCCGTCAGCGGGTCGCTCGTCGCCAACTGCAGCAAGCTCTCCTCCATCGTCTTGCGCTGCGATATGTCCTGATGGATCCCGACCACGCGCGCTGCTGCACCTTGCTCGTCACGATCGAGCACGCGCCCGGCAGCCATCACCCACACCCAGTGGCCGTCTTGATGGCGGATGCGATACTCCACCCGGTAGCTCTCGGTCGCACCTCCAAGGTGGGGCTCGAGCGCAGCGCGGATGTCACCCCAGTCTTCGGGATGTACGCGCTCCTCCCAGGCCGACACGTGCGCCGGGAGCTCGTCCGCACGGAAACCGATCATCTCGCACCAGGTGGGGCTGAACACGCAGCGCCCGCTGCGCAGGTCCCAGTCCCATACGCCCAGCCCGGCGCTCTCCACGGCAAGCATCACACGCTGCTCGCGCTCGGCGATCTGCTCTCGCATCTTGCGGCGCTCGGTGAAATCGCGACTGATGCGGATCTCGCCAAGGGTGACGCCATTCTCGTCACGATAAGGCGTGCGCAGGGTGTCAAGCAGGCGAAGTCCGCCATCGACCGTCTCCAGCCATTCCTCGTGATGCTCGGGGGTACTGACCACACCTCCGTCAGCCCCCGCTCCGTCGAGATTGCCCGCAGCACGCATGGCCGTCTCCTCGCGCAGGCCGACGAGATCGCACTCGCGCACGCCATAAGCCTTTGCGTACGCCTTGTTGCAGCCCAGGTAGCGCCCCTGCGGATCCTTGAAGGCAATCAGGTCCGGCACCGAATCGATCAAGGCACGCAGCAGCGCCTGCTCACGCCTGAGCGCCTGCTGAGGTTCACGCACGCCGGACACGAACACGGCGCGGTAGATCATGGCGTAGGCTGCGAACTTGTAGAGATGCCCAGCCACATTGAAGAGGTCGCTCACATCGACGTACAGGGTGAAATACAGCTCAGCGAGCGCGAGCACCCAGGCAGCGGCGGCCAGCCACCGAGCAGAGGCATCCCGATCGCGCAGCGCCCGTTGCCAAAGCATCAGGGCGGCCAGCACATAGAGCGCCGCAAGAACGTACTCGGCGCCGACCTTGAAGGGGGTGACCCCTTCACCGGGGATGAAGCTGACCGGGAGCCAGTCCTGATGCCACAGCACGACCCACATCGTCAGCAGCGCAATGCCGAGCGCGGCAGCCGTCACCCCGTCCGCACATGCAGGTGGCCAGCGCCGTTCGGGCAGCAGTGCAAACACAAGCAAGCCAACCACCAACAGCAGGCGCGCTGCAAGCCAGAACTGTATGGCCTTGTCGGCCCCGCTTGGGGTAACGAACACAGGCATGCCTGCGTATGACAAGGTGTGGGCAAAGTCGATCAGACCGACGCCCAGGAACACTGCCCCCAGCCAGACCAGACGTCCGCCCCGCGTGGTGTGGCGCAGATTCCAGCCGAGCGCGAACACCATGGCCGCCACCGCGATCGAGAAGAACTCGAGCGCCGTATGCAATGCGAGATAGTGCTCCGGGTCCGAGAACAGCCTGCCTGGCGGCATGAAGCCGCTGAGGATGAACACGACACCGAGCACGATCGACCAACTGACGGGTTTGCTGACGGACTTGATCGACACGGGACGCTCGTATGCGAGAACTGAGTGCGGTTTAGCTACCCGGATTATCTCCTACCGTGCCCATGGCATGGGACCACGTAAGACCCACTTTCCACCGCCATTTCCGCACTCACGGCTTCCAGCACCGCAACCGCTGCGCAAGCGCGCTGTTAACGCCGTCGGGCGGCCAGGATCTGCCTCGAGATCACGATCATCGGCAACAAGCCCACCGCAACGATGATCAGCGCCGCAGTCGAAGCTTCCGCAAGCCGTTCGTCTGCGGCCAGCGTATGCGCCTGAGTTGCCAGCGTATCGAAGTTGAAGGGGCGTATCACCAGTGTGGCGGGCAGCTCCTTCATCACGTCGACGAAGACCAGCAGGCCGGCCGTGAGCAGGCTGCCCCTGAGCATCGGCACATGCACGCGGGCCAGCGTCGCCCACTTGCCATAGCCCAGACTGCGCGACGCGTCGTCCATGCTCGGCGTGATCTTGCCCAGACTCGAATCGACCGTCTGCAAGGCAACCGCCAGGAAACGCGCAAGGTAGGCATACACAAGCGCGGCGATGCCGCCGGTGAGGATGAGTCCGGGGTTGCTGCCCGAGACCGCCGTCCACACCTGCGCCAGCCAGTTGTCGAGGCGAGTCAGCGGGATCAGCACCCCCACCGCGATCACCGAGCCTGGCACCGCATAGCCCATGCCGACGACACGGTTGAGCGCCTGCGGCAGACGCGATCGCGCCAGCCGCGCGGCATAGGCCAGCAATACGGCAAGCAGCACCGCAATGACGGCTGTGACCGAGGCAAGCACGAAGCTGTTGCGCGCGAGCTGAACGAAGCGCGGTCCGAACTGGGCATCACCCTCCGCGAACGCCATCTGCAGCAGCAGCCCTGCGGGCAGCAGGAAGCCGAGCAGCAGGGGCATGAAGCACGCGAATGCGGCAAGCAGCCCGGGCAGCAAGGCGAGGCGATGCCGCACCGGCAGCTTGCTCTGACGCGAAGTGTTGTTGAAACGCGCCCGGCCGCGTGAGATGCGCTCGAGCGTGAGGACGAGGATCACGAAGGCAAGCAGGGCCGCCGACAGTTGCGCAGCGGCAATGCGGTCACCAAGCGAGAACCAGGCCCGATAGATCCCGGTGGTGAAGGTCTGTACGCCGAAATAGGAGACAGTGCCGAAGTCGGCCAGCGTCTCCATCAAGGCCAGCGCCGTACCGGCGACAACCGCCGGACGCGCCAGCGGCAGAGACACGCGAAAGAAAGAGCCCCAGGGGCCGAGCCCGAGCGAGCGCCCGGCCTCGAGCATGCCCCCGGCACGCTCCAGAAAAGCCGCGCGTGCAATCATGTATACGTAGGGATAGAGCACGAACATGAACATCGCAACTGCACCACCCACCGTGCGCACGTCCGGAAACCAGTAGTCTCCACGCCGCCAGCCGAAGGTCTCGCGCAGGAAGCTCTGCACCGGGCCGACGAACTGCAGGAAATCGGTGTACACGTACGCCATCACATACGCAGGCATCGCCAAGGGCAGCACCAGCGCCCACTCGAAGAAGCGGCGCCCCGGGAAGTCCAGCATCGTGGTGAGCCACGCCGTGGTCACGCCGATCGAAGCCACGCCCAAGCCGACGCCGACACAGAGAATGACCGTATTGACAACGAACTCACCCAGTACGGTGTCGGCCAGGTGCCCCCAGGTATCGCTGGTACCGCCGATGAAGACGTTGGAGAACACCGACAGCACGGGCGCCGCGATGAGCGTCGCAATCAGCACCGCACTCAGGGTCAGTGTCGACCACTCCAGGCGCGCGGCGCCCTGCCCTCCCATTCCGTTCATTCCGTATCCATTGTTGTGGGGCGCCGAGGATCGAGCACGCCCGCTTGTCGGGGCAAATTATAATTGATCGCATTTGGAACGCCCCGGTGCAATAATCGCCCGTACAAAAAATCTCGGCAGCCGTAAAAGCCATGTCACATCTGCAACTCGACGACATTGATCTCGCCTTCGGCAAGCACTCGGTCGTGCGCAAGCTGTCGCTTCGCCTTGAAAAAGGCAGTATCGGCTGCCTGCTGGGCCCCTCCGGCTGCGGCAAGACCACGGTCCTGCGCTGCATTGCAGGGTTCGAACGCCTGGCCGGCGGTCAGATCCTGCTCGACGGCAACATCGTCAGCACGCCCGAGCACAGCCTTGCCCCCGAGCGCAGGCGCATCGGCATGGTGTTCCAGGACTACGCCCTCTTCCCCCACCTGTCGGTCGCTGACAACATCGCCTTCGGACTGCGCGGCGAGAACGCTGCGAGCCGTCGTGAGCGCGTTACGGAACTGCTCGGACTGGTCGGTCTGGCCGAGCACGGCACCAAGTATCCACACGAGATTTCGGGCGGACAGCAGCAACGTGTAGCGCTCGCGCGTGCACTCGCACCACGCCCGAGCCTGCTGCTGCTCGATGAGCCGTTCTCGAACCTGGACGTCGAACTGCGCGAGCGCCTGTCCTACGAAGTCCGCGACATCATCAAGGCCACCAACACCACGGCCATCCTGGTCACGCATGACCAGCACGAAGCCTTCGCTGTTGCCGACGAGATCGGCATCATGCACGAAGGACGCATCCAGCAGTGGGACACGCCTTACAACCTTTATCACAAGCCGGTTAACCGTTTCGTCGCGGACTTCATCGGCCAGGGCGTATTCCTGCGTGGCCGCGTTCTGAATGACCGCCAGGTGCGCGTCGAACTCGGCATCCTCAACAGCGCGCTGCCGCTTGTTTGCGGAGAGGACTGCGGTGGCTGCGCACACGGCAGCGACGTCGACGTGCTGCTGCGCCCGGACGACATCGTCCACGACGACGACAGTCCGCTCAAGGCCGAAGTCGTGCACAAGGCCTTCCGAGGCGCCGACATCCTGTACACCCTTCGCCTCGGCAGTGGCGCACGCGTGCTTTCATTGGTGCAGAGCCATCACAACCATGCCATCGGCGAACACATCGGCATACGCCTCGGCGTCGATCACGTGGTGACCTTTCAGGACGAAAGCACGGGCTTGAACATGGTCGCCCACCCACTCGCCTTGACGGCATGATCCCCTGGCTGGACGCGCCCACCTTTCCACCGCTCGAGCGCGCCCTGGCCGAACCGAATGGCTTGCTCGCCGCCGGCGGCGCCCTTTCACCCGAGTGGCTCCTGGCGGCATACCGCCGGGGCGTATTCCCGTGGTTCAGCGCAGGAGAACCCATCCTGTGGTGGAGTCCGGACCCCCGGCTCGTCCTTATCCCCGAGCGCGTGCACATCAGCCACTCGCTGCGCAAGGTGCTGCGCAGGCGCCGTTTCGAGGTCAGGCTGGACACCGCCTTCGCCGCCGTGATGCAGGCCTGTGCCGCACCCCGTGCGAACGCCTCCGGGACCTGGATCACCGCCGAGATGCAGGCTGCCTACCTGCACATGCATGAACTGGGTTACGCGCACAGTGTCGAATGCTGGCGAGACGGAAGGCTGGTGGGCGGGCTTTACGGAATTGCACTTGGAAGGGTGTTTTACGGCGAGTCGATGTTTGCACACGAGACAGATGCGTCCAAGGTGGCGCTCGCGCATCTTTGCCGGCTGCTCGGCTTACGTGCTTATGGCATGATCGACTGCCAGATGACGACACCGCACCTGCTTTCGATGGGGGCTTGCGAACTGCCACGAAAGGTCTTCTCCGCCGCTCTCGAACGCTGGACCGCCGAGGGCCCCTCACCCCAACGCTGGGCGGCAGACGCCGCTTCCGACTTCGACTGGACCTGAACCGAACGCTCACTCGGCAGATCACGCGATGCAGCAGGACTACCCCTACGCCCTGATCCAGTTCTACGCCACGGCGCCCTACGCCTGCTCCTACCTGAGCGATCGCAGCGCGCGTTCACAGGTGGCAACGCCCGGTCATCTGATCGACCCTCAGGTCTATAGCGAACTCGTGCGTCGTGGCTTTCGCCGCAGCGGCGTATTCACCTACCGCCCCTACTGCGACCATTGTCGCGCCTGCGTTCCTGTTCGCATTGTCGCCTCGGGCTTCCACCCCAGCCGCAGCCAACGCCGCGCCTGGAAGCAGCACGCCGGCCTGCGCGCAAGCGAGCATGCGCTGGAGTTCCGCGAAGAGCACTACCTGCTCTATCAGCGCTATCAGGCCGCTCGGCATTGCGGCGGCGGCATGGACCTGGACAATCGCGAGCAGTACAGCCACTTCCTGCTGCAAAGCCATGTCGACACCCGGCTCGTGGAATTCCGCGACGGCGACACCCTGCGCATGGTGAGCATCATCGACCGACTGGCAGACGGGCTGTCCAGCGTCTACACCTTCTACGAGCCTGACCTGCCACGTGGCGCTCTGGGCACCTACGGCATCCTTTGGCAGATCGAGGCCTGCCGCCGGCTCGATCTCGCCCATGTCTATCTCGGCTACTGGATCGCGCAAAGCCCGAAGATGGCCTACAAGTCCCGCTTTGCCGCGCTCGAGATCCTTCAGGAAGGCGAGTGGCGCCCCTTCAGGGCGGACGTCTGAGACGAATACGCTGAGGTGGCGACCCGGCGCGCGGTGCACCTCGCCGCGACCCGCACGAATCGCTACAATCGTGCGATGCTCTACGACCTCGCTCGCCCGCTGCTGTTTTCGCTCGACGCCGAAAACGCCCACGAATTCGCTCTCCACGCCCTGCACTACGCCGGCAAGCTGCTGCCGGCCGGAACACCCGAACCGGCAACACCGGTCGAGGTCATGGGCTTGAGCTTTCCGAACCGAATCGGTCTCGCTGCAGGTCTCGACAAGAACGGCGAGGCCATCGACGGCTTGGCACGCATGGGATTCGGCTTCATCGAGATCGGCACCGTCACACCGCGTGCGCAACCCGGCAATCCGCGCCCGCGCATGTTTCGCCTGCCCGAGGCCCGCGCCATCATCAACCGCATGGGTTTCAACAACCATGGCGTCGATGCGCTGCTGGCGCACGTGCGGTCGGCACGCTACCAGGGCATCCTGGGCATCAATATCGGCAAGAACTTCGACACGCCAATCGAACAAGCCGTCGACGATTACCTTGCATGCCTGCAGAAGGTGTACGCGCTGGCGAGCTACGTCACCGTGAACATCTCCTCACCGAACACGAAGAATCTGCGCCAACTGCAAGGCGAGTCCGAACTCGATGAGTTGCTCGGGCGCCTCAAGCAGGCCCAGACACGGCTCGCCGACAGCCATGGCCGCTACGTGCCGCTGACACTCAAGATCGCGCCCGATCTCGATGACGCCCAGGTGACGAACATCGCCGATGCGCTTCGACGTCACCGTATCGACGGCGTGATTGCCACCAATACGACGATCGCGCGTGACAAGGTCGAAGGCATGCGTCACGGCAACGAACAGGGCGGACTATCCGGCGCACCGGTCTTTGAGGCCTCCACTGCCGTAGTGCGCAAGCTCGCTGCAACGCTGGGCGGCGAGTTGCCCATCATTGCCGCCGGCGGCGTCCTCGACGGTGCCGGCGCACGCGCCAAGCTCGACGCTGGGGCAAGCCTCGTCCAGCTCTACAGCGGCCTCATCTACCGCGGGCCAGGACTGGTCCGCGAATGCGTTCGGGCCACCGACACAAACATGGCCTGATCACTGCAAGCGGCCACCTCGCGGCAACACTCCGCACCATCGCATACCACCCAACAAGGAGATTTCCGATGCGCCATCGTCGTCAGTTCATCCTGTCCGCTGCCGCGCTCGCGGTCGCCGCATCTCTTCCGCTCAGCGCTGCCGCCGAGGCGCCCGCCAAGATCGGCTTCGTCTATGTGAGCCCGATCGGCGATGCCGGCTGGACATACCAGCACGACGAGGGACGCAAGGAAATGGAGGCAGCCCTTGGCAACAAGATCGAGACACGCTACGTCGAGAGCGTGGCGGAAGGTGCCGACGCCGAACGCGTGATACGCGAGTTTGCAGCGAGCGGCAGCAAGATCGTGTTCGCCACCAGCTTCGGCTACATGAACTATGTCGAGCGCGTGGCGCGCCAGTTCCCCAATGTCACTTTCCTGCATGCCACGGGCTACAAGTCAGCGAAGAACTTCGCACCGTACAACGCCCGCTTCTACGAGGGCCGCTACCTCAATGGAGTGATCGCCGGCAAGATGACCAAGTCCAAGGTGCTGGGCTACGTCGGCGCCTTCCCCATTCCCGAGGTACTGCAGGGTATCAACGCCTTCACGATGGGCGCGCGCAGCGTCAACCCGGACATCGAAGTCCGCGTCATCTGGGCCAACAGCTGGTACGACCCGGGCAAGGAACGCGAAGCCGCGATGACACTGATCTCCCAGGGTGCGGACGTGGTTACCCATCACACCGACTCGACCGCCACCGTGCAGGCCGCGGAAGAACGCGGCGTATACGCCTTCGGTTACCACTCGGACATGTCCAAGTACGGCCCCAAGGCACAACTCACCGCCACCACCCATCACTGGGGCGAGTTCTACACGCGCACCGTGAACGACGTGCTTGCCGGCACCTGGAAGCCGGAGAGCGTCTGGGGCGGCATCAAGGACGGCATGATCAAACTCGCCCCAATGAACCCCGCAGTGCCGGAGGACGTGCAGGCCATGGTCCGCGACCTGGAAGGGCGCATCCGCGACGGCAGCTTCCACCCCTTCACCGGCCCAGTGGTCGACCAGGCGGGAACGGAACGCCTCGCCGCTGGCGCAGTAATGGACGATGCCACGCTCGGGCGCATGGACTATTTCGTCCAGGGCGTCTCGTCGCGCCTGCCCAGCTCGCGCTGATCGCCAAGGCGGCCCTGGACAGCCCTAGGCCGCCGGCACTCAAGGCGACCGTCGATCTGCCGTCGCCTCATCGTCAGCCGGCACACCGTGGCCCAGGCACGCCGCCAACGCGGTCGCAATACCGTCAGCCATGCGTGCCTGACGCTGCGGATCCTGCAGCAGCAACTCCTCATCCCGGTTCTTCAGCACGCCGGCCTCGAACAGCACGGCCGGCATGCGCGCGTGGCGCAACACGGCCAGCCCATCGAAATAGTGCACGGCATGCTCGAAGTCCACGTACTCACGCCGGCGGCCATTCTTGTGCGTAGGCTCGAAGCCCATGCGCTGCAGGCGCGCACCTATCACCCGCGCGCACAATATGCTCATCGCGGTGTCCGGATTGTCGCGTGACACGAACAGCGAGTGGCCTGCAAAGTCGTCGTTGTAGTCGAGGGCCCTGCCCGCCCATTGCCAGGGCCTCAGTTCGAATGCATTGACCGAGTCGTGGTGGATGGACACCAGCAAACGCGCCTCCTCGGCGGCACGAGGGCGTGCCTGCAGACTCTCGATACGGCCGTCGGCGTTGATCAGCCTGGCCTCCATGCCCCGTGCGGAAAGGGCATCGACGAGCGCACGCGCCAGGTCGAGATTGAATTCGAACTCGCTTCGCCCGCGCGCACTGATGGCCCCTGGCGCCACCAGCGTGTGCCCGACATCCACCGCAATCCAGCCCTCACCGCTTGCCGCAGCAGGTAAGGCCAGCACGGCCGCAGCGCCCACCGCCAACAGGCCGCGGCGCACATCTGCCAAATCTCGCCACATCGTATCGACACTCCAGTGTTGCCTGACATCCGCAGGTCATGCCCCGTGAATGCCAGGACCTCGTTCCCGCACCGCCGCAAGGCACGCTGCGGGCCGCGCCGACGCGCCTTCCGGGCAATCTTGATTCAAATCATGGAGGCCCGGGGACGCCGATCCGACAATTCGGCCACCATCGGTTCATCCCTGTTCCGGTGCAACCCCTGAACCACCCAGCCAACCTGACACCAATCCAGACAAAACGAGACTAGCGATGAGGAGTACTCCATGAGCGGTATCTTCACAAAATCCATGGCGCGGAACATCTTCTACGGGGGAACGGTGTTCTTCTTCCTCCTGTTCCTGGCGCTCACCTTCGACACCGAACGCGAACTGCCTAATCGCGACAACCGGCAAAACCTCACCCCCGAAGTCGCCGCCGGCAAGCACATCTGGGAAACGCGCAACTGTCTGGGCTGCCACACCCTGCTGGGTGAAGGCGCCTACTTCGCACCGGAACTCGGCAACGTCTATACCCGCCGCGGACCGGAGTTCATCAAGGCGTGGATGATGTCCCAGCCCACGGGCGCCCCGGGTCGTCGCCAGATGCCGAACTTCCACCTCACCGATGAAGAGCTCGACCAGCTCGTGGCGTTCTTCAAGTACACAGCTGGCATCAACACTGCCAACTGGCCGCCCAACATCGAAGGTTGACCGGAAACCTGGAGACCACAAGGGGATCACACATGCAATACAAATCACAAGCGGTCGCCATGCCCTACTTCATAGCGGCGATCGGGCTATTCGTGGGGCAAATCATCTTCGGCCTGATCCTGGGCATGCAGTATGTCGTCGGCGACTTCCTGTTCCCGGAAATCCCGTTCAACGTCGCCCGGATGGTGCACACCAACCTGCTGATCGTGTGGCTGCTGTTTGGCTTCATGGGCGCAGCCTACTACCTCATCCCTGAGGAAACCGAGACCGAACTGTACAGCCCGAAGCTGGCGCTGATCCTGTTCTGGGTCTTCCTCGTCGCCGGTGCGGCCACCATCCTCGGCTACCTGCTGGTGGATTACGCCACGCTCGCATCGATGACCGGCAACGACCTCCTCGCCACCATGGGCCGCGAGTTCCTCGAGCAGCCCCTGCTGACGAAGATCGGCATCGTTGTCGTCGCGCTGGCCTTCCTGTTCAACGTCACCATGACCGTGCTCAAGGGCCGCAAGACCGTCATCAGCATCGTGCTGCTGCTCGGCCTGTGGGGCCTGGCGATCTTCTTCCTGTTCGCCTTCTACAACCCGGTCAACCTCGTCCGCGACAAGTTCTACTGGTGGTGGGTTGTGCACCTTTGGGTGGAAGGCGTGTGGGAACTGATCATGGCTGCGATGCTCGCCTTCGTGCTGATCAAGGTGACCGGCGTCGACCGCGAAGTGATCGAGAAGTGGCTGTACGTGATCATCACCCTGGCGCTTTGCACCGGCATCATCGGCACCGGCCACCACTACTTCTGGATCGGTACGCCGGAGTACTGGCAGTGGTGGGGTTCGATCTTCTCCGCACTGGAGCCGATCCCGTTCTTCGCCATGACCGTGTTCGCCTTCAACATGGTGAACCGCCGCCGCCGCGAGCACCCGAACAAGGCTGCCGTGCTGTGGGCACTGGGTACCGGCGTGATGGCCTTCCTCGGCGCCGGCGTGTGGGGCTTCCTGCACACCCTGGCTCCGGTGAACTACTTCACCCACGGCTCGCAGATCACCGCTGCACACGGTCACATGGCCTTCTACGGTGCGTACGTGATGGTCGTGATCACCATCATCAGCTACGCGATGCCGATCCTGCGCGGCCGCGCTGCCAACAGCGAGAAGGCTCAGGTCGTAGAGATGTGGTCGTTCTGGCTGATGACGATCGCCATGGTCTTCATCACCCTGTTCCTGACCGCCGCCGGCATCCTTCAGGTCTGGCTGCAGCGCATCTCCGATACGCCCATGTCCTTCATGGCGACCCAGGACCAGCTCATGCTGTTCTACTGGATGCGTGAATGGGCAGGTGTGATGTTCTTCATCGGTCTGCTGACCTATCTCGCCAGCTTCTTCATCAAGGGCGAAGCGAAGACAGCGAAGGCCTGATGAGCAAGGGTGTCTCTCTGTAGTGCCTCCTGGGCGATCCAGGGGAAGGGGTTGGGGCGGCGAAAGCCGCCCCTTTTTTTCGTCCCGGCGCCGGAGGCCGCCGCGCCAGCCGCTAGAATGAGCGCTTCGCGCGGGTGCCACACCTCGGCCCCGCCAGGCCAAGCCCTACTGTCGACATCGTGCCCGCTGCAAGCCACTCCCCTGTATCCTCGACGCCCTGCGCCGATCAGTCGTCCCCTTTTCGCATCGTGATCAACGGCTACGGCCGCATCGGGCGCTGCTACCTGCGCGCGCTCCACGAAGCCGGTCTGGTCGACACCTTCAAGGTCGTCGCCATCAACGAACCGGCCGATCTCGCAAGCATCAGCTACCTGACCCGCTTCGACTCCACGCATGGCCGCTTTCCCGGACAGGTGTACAGCAGCGATGAAGCCCTGCTGGTGGACGGTCATCCGATCCTGATCAGCCACGCCGACAGCCCCGAGGCCGTGGACTGGGCCGCGCTCGAACCCGACCTGATCGTGGAGTGCTCAGGCCAGTACGGCAGTCGTACCGAACTGCAGCGCTTCATCGACGCCGGCTGCCCCCGCCTGCTCCTGTCCCACCCCGGTAACGGCGCCGAGGACGTGGACGCCACCATCGTGTACGGCATCAACCACGAGACGCTGGACGGCCGCGAGGGGCTGGTATCGAACGCCTCATGCACGACCAACGCGGTGGTTCCCGTACTCGACCTGCTGCAGCGCGAGATCGGCATCGACAACGTGCTGCTGAGCACACTGCACTCCGCCATGAATGATCAGCCGCTGATCGACGGCTACCACCACACCGACCTGCGCCGCACGCGGTCGGCGATGCAATCCATCATCCCGGTGTCGACCGGACTGGCACGCGGGGTGGAGCGCCTGCTGCCCGAGCTCGCGGGCAAGGTCCAGGCCAAGGCGATCCGCGTCCCGACGCACAATGTCTCGGCCATCGACATGGTGCTCGGCTTCGCGCGCGACGTCACCGCAGGCGAGATCAACCGCTTGCTGCGCGAGGCGGCCCAGGGTCGCTACCGCAATCTGATCGCCTACTCGGACGAGCCGCACGCTTCGATCGACTTCAACCACGATCCCCACTCCGCAATCGTCGACGGCGGCCAGACGCGCAGCATCGGCAAGCGCATGGTCAACCTGATGGTGTGGTTCGACAACGAGTGGGGGTTCGCGAGCCGCATGGTGGATGTGACTCGCCATTGGCTGGCCCGCACGAGGCGCGCGGACGCGGGTCCCGGCACCAGTTAACCACGATCAAGTTCAAACCATGCGCGCTTGCCTAGACTGCCGCGCATGGAAACGACAAGCACATCCCTCCCCCACGGCGCCGCAGGTCACCCCACACCGGCAGCCGAGCCACGCCTTGCCGGCGACCTGGCGATCTGGGTCTTCATCATGGCGGAGCTGCTTGCCTTCGGCGCCTTCTTCGCCGCCTACGCCTTCACCCGTGCAAACAACATCGAGCTGTTCAATGCCGAGCAGGCAGGGCTCGACCGTACGGCAGGCGCAATCAACACGATCCTGCTGCTGACCTCGAGCTACTTCGTTGTTCGTGCCGTACAGGCTGCCGAGCTGCGTGCCGCACGTGCCGCTGCGAACTGGCTGCTGGCCGCCATCGTCACCGGCCTGGGCTTCATCGTCGTCAAGCTCGGCGAGTACGCCGCTGCCTTCGCGCACGACATCAGCCTGTCGAGCAGCCCCTTCCACATGTTCTACCTGTCGCTCACCTTCTTTCACTTCATGCACGTGATCCTCGGGCTCGTGATCCTGGTGGCGATGTGGAACAACGCCCGCCAGGGGCGCTACGGCCCGGGCAACATGAACGGGATCGAGACCGGTGCCGCCTACTGGCACATGGTGGATCTGGTGTGGCTGATCCTCTTCCCCCTTGTCTACGTGATCCACTGAGGAGCCCGGCCATGGACACGCACATGCACGGCACCCCCAAGCGCGCCACCTGGCTGTGGCTCTCGCTGATCGGCGCAACCTTGCTCACCTGGGGCATGGGCACGCACGGCGCAGCGGGCACCTGGGCCATCGCTGCCCTCGCCGCCATCTCCTTCTGGAAAGGCGCAGTGATCATTCTCGATTTCATGGCCCTGCGCCACGCGCCCCTCCTTTGGCGTGCCATCACCATGGGCTGGATGATCCTGGTGTGGGCCGTCATCGCCATCGCCTATCTCAAAGGACTCGGACAATGAAGCCCGACACGCCCAACCTCGACATCCCCTTCTACCAACCCGCCGCGGACGAGGTCGAGGTCTTCCAGCACGCCTGGAAGAACCGTCTGCCCCTGCTCATCAAGGGCCCCACCGGTTGCGGCAAGACCCGCTTCGTCGCCCACATGGCCGCGCGCCTCGGCTTGCCGCTGTTTACCGTGGCCTGCCACGACGATCTCACCGCAGCCGATCTCGTCGGTCGCCACCTGATCGGCGAGGGCCGCACCATGTGGTGCGACGGTCCGCTCACACGCGCGGTGCGCGAGGGTGGTATCTGCTACCTGGACGAAGTGGTCGAGGCGCGCAAGGACACGACCGTCGTGCTGCACCCGCTGGCCGACGATCGCCGCATCCTGCCCATCGACCGCACCGGCGAGCTCATCGAGGCTCCACCCAGCTTCATGCTGGTGGTGTCCTACAACCCGGGCTACCAGAACCTGCTCAAGGGCATGAAGCCGTCCACCCGCCAGCGCTTCATCAGCCTGCGCTTCGACTTCCCTCGCGCCGAACAGGAAGAGGCGATCCTGATCGGTGAAACCGCCTGCCCGCCGGATCTCGCTCGCCGCCTGGTCGCCATCGCCGGTGCGCTGCGCTCGCTCAAGGACCGCGACCTCGAGGAATCGGCCAGCACACGCTTGCTCGTCTATGCCGCACTGCTCATCAAGGACGGCATGGACCCGGTGGCAGCCTGCCGCGTCGGCATCGTCGAGAGCCTGACCGACGACGCCGACATCGCCGAGGGACTCATGGAGGTGGTATCCGCCACCTTCGGCCGCTGAACACCATCCCACGCGTCACAAGGAAGCCATGAACATCCAACGCCAGGACCCGCTCAAGCACCTCATGCCGGGGCCGCAACTCGCCGTGATGGCCGAAGCCCTGTTCATCATCAACCTGATGCTGCTGCCCGTCCTGGCCTTCCTGGTGCTGATGGTGCTGTGGGCCAAGTTCCACGACCACGAAGACCCACTGGTGCGCAACCACCTGCGCCAGACCGGTTGGACCTGCATCTGGGGCGGTCTGATACTCGTGTGCACAAGCATCGCGATCCTACTGCTCGGCGGCTTCGACAACCCATGGACCTGGGTCATCGGAATCCTGTATTTCTTGCTCGTCCATGCGGGTCTGATCCTGCTTGGCGTCATGGGGCTGTCGCGCGCCATCAACGGCCGCAGCTGGCGCTACCCGGTGTTCGGACCGCGCGAACCCGTCTGAGTACCGCGAGCCCGTGATGAGCACACCCGCGCCGGCACGCCGAATCATCCCCATCGCCCGGGCAGGTACGGACGATGGAGCGCACAGCCCGCGCCAGGGCTTGCGGCTGGCCTTTCAGGTCGGTTTTTTTGCACTCTTCGTGCTCGCACCGGTGTTCGACCTCTTTCGCTACGACCTCAACGCCGACCATGCGTGGTTGCTGGGCATGGAGTGGCGGCTCGGGCTTGACCCATTTCTTGCCGGCCAGGCAAGCGCGCTCGAGGCCGCCGGCAGCATCATGCTGCGCCTGTTCGTGCCGCTGCTGACGGTCGCTGCAGTGGTGCTCTGGGTGGCCTGGAAGTGGGGGCGCATGTATTGCGGTTGGCTATGCCCGCACTTCTCGGTGGTCGAATCCATCAACAAGCTTATGGCGCGCGCCTCGGGCAAACCCAGCGTGTGGGAAAAACACCGCCTGCCGGCCTGGAAGCCGGACGGTTCACGCGCCAAGGTCGATGCACGCTGGTGGGGCCTCGTCGTACCTGCAGCCGTCGCCTTCGCCTTCCTGTGGGCGGTGGTACTGCTGACCTACCTGCTGCCACCTGCCGAGGTGTATGGAAACCTCATCGCTGGCGAACTGACGCGCAACCAGTTCATCTTCATCACCGCCGCAACGGTCGTGCTGAGCCTGGAGTTCCTGTTCGCACGCCACCTGTTCTGCCGCTTCGTCTGTGCAGTCGGCCTGTTCCAGAGCCTGGCCTGGATGGGCAACCGCGACGCGATGGTAGTGGGCTTTGCGCGCGCTCGTGCCACCGACTGCTCGAGCTGCCTCCCCGAGCGCCAGTCGGCCTGTGACGCGGTATGCCCGATGCGGCTGCGCCCGCGCAACATCAAGCGCCACATGTTCACCTGCACGCAATGCCGGCAGTGCATCGACGCCTGTGGCGAGACCCAGCGCGACAACCCCGAAGGCCCGCTACTGAGCTGGGTGACGGGCGAAGCCGCGCGCCAGAACGAAGCGGGTTTCCGCGCGTTCAAGGAACGCTGAACCGAGGGAACGCTGAACCATGGAAGAACACGTCGGACTATTCTGGCACCGTCTGATCACCCGCGCTGCGGGCGGGCACTTCCCCAAGGCCGCGGTCAGGCTCAAGGACATCGAGAAGGTCGCGGGGGTGTTCTTCCGCGCGCTCGGCGGCGACCCGGGCTTGCGCGTGGCCGCTGCCACCGTTGATACCCATGGCGCGCGGCGCAGCCTGCTACAGCGCATCGCCGGCGCAGACGAACGCATTGCGCGCGGCCGCATGGACATCGCCACCCTGCGCCTGCCGCCGGAGATCGACGCCCTGCCAGAACGCAGCCTCAACCGCGACCTCTATCTGTGGCTGGCCGCACTGGCCGCGGGTCATGGCAACGGCGATGCCACCCATGACGCACAGGTGGAGGCCGCACTCGCCCCCCTGCCGACCGGCACCTTCGATACCGAGGCCAGTCGTGAACTGCGCGAGAACCAGCGTGCCACCCTGCGCGCGCTACAACGCTGGCCAGGTATCGAGCCGCGCTATCGCCGACTGGTGGACGCCGTGATCGCCCAGCGCCGCAACCCCGCCAAGCTACCTGCAGCCGAAGCCGAGCGCGAACGCCTGCTGCGCCAGGCAATGCATGCACCGGGCAGCGTTGCGGCCTTACCGGCATTGCCGGTCAAGGCACAGCCCACGCAACCGGTGCTGCTGTGGCTGAGCGACTTCCGTGCCAAGCCCGCAGCAGGCCTCGCCGGCAGCGGCAGCGGCGCCGAGGCTGCCGAGGGCGGCAGCACCAAGCCGGGTCGCGACGCCAGCCAGCAGGCCCACCGTGTCGAGCGCCAGGAGAACGCGCCCGAGAAGCACGGCATGATCATTCCCTTCCGCGCCGAAAGCCTGCTATCGGTTGCCGAGTTCATCAAGGTCAAGCGCAGCACCGACGACGACCCGGACGACAACGCCGCCGATGCCGCAGCCAACCTCGACCACCTGTCGATCACCCGCGACAACGAGCGTGTTGCTTCCAAGGTCCGCTTCGACCTCGACCTGCCCTCGGCCGCCGAGGACGACGTCGTCCTCGGCGACGGCATCCCGCTGCCGGAGTGGGACTACCGCAAGAACCTGCTGCGCGAGGATCATGTCCGCCTCAACGAACTGACGCCGTCGATCAACGATCCTCGTGCGGCACCCTGCGCGCTACCCGAACACCTGCGCCGCACCGCCCGCCGCCTGCACCGTCAGTTCGCCGCGCTGACACCGGGCCGGCGCTGGCTCAAGGGACAGGTCGACGGCACCGAGCTCGACGTCGACGCCGTGGTGCGCGCGACCACCGACCGTGCCTGCGGTCACCACCCATCCGACCAGCTCTACCTGTCGCTGGAGAAGCGCGAGCGCGATCTGGCTTGCCTCGCACTCGCCGACCTTTCCTTGTCAACCGACGCCTGGGTGTCCTCCGAAGCACGCGTGATCGACGTCATCCGCGACTCCTTGCTGCTGTTCGGTGAAGCGCTGATGGCGACCGGCGACCGCTTCGCACTGTGTGGCTTCTCCTCGGTCAAGCGCAGCAACGTGCGCTTTCATCGTCTCAAGGACTTCGACCAGCGCTTCGACGACCGTGCCCGCGGCCGCATCATGGCGATCAAGCCCGGCTACTACACCCGCCTGGGTGCCGCCATCCGCCACGCCACCACCATCCTCGAAAAGCAGACCGCAGCGCGCCGCATTCTGCTCATCCTCTCCGATGGCAAACCGAACGACCTCGACCTTTACGACGGCCGCTACGGTATCGAGGACACCCGGGTCGCGATCGTCGAGGCCCGCAGCCATGGCATCGTTCCCTTCTGCGTCACCATCGACCGCGAGGGCGCAAGCTACCTGCCACACCTGTTCGGTCCGGCGGGCTTCGCAGTGATCCGCCAGCCCGATGAACTCCCCGCCCGCCTGCCCATGTTCTATGCCCAGCTCACTCGGTGAAGCCATGAACTACCGCGACCTCCCCTGCACCGAAGCACTGCGCGACACGCCGCCCGCCGACCAGCCTTCGCCCGAGATCGAGCGCCTGTGCCGCCTGCTGAGCCAGGCCTCGCTCTTCAATGGCCTGGGTTGCCACGACATCGCCCGCTTCGCGCGTGGCGTGCGCGAGCTCAAGGTCGGGCGGGGCGACATTCTTTTCCACCGCGGCGATACCTGCTCCGGCTTTCACTTCATCCTCAGCGGCCAGGTCAAGCTCGCGTTCACCTCTGCGGAGGGCAACGAGAAGGTCGTCGACATCCTGCGTCCTGGGCAGAGCTTCGGCGAAGCCGTGATGTTCATGGACAAACCCTATGTGGTGATGGCCCAGGCCCTGACCGATGCCAGTCTTCTCCACATCGCCAAGCAGGTGTTCTTCGATGAAATGGCTGGCGACCCGGTGTTCTGCCGCAAGATCATCGCCGGCCTGGCCCAGCGCCTGCACCACCTGATGGCCGACGTCGAGAGCTACTCGCTGCGCTCGGGGCGCGAACGCATCATTGGCTACCTGCTGCGCGAGGAAGAGCGCGAGGGCGACGGCATTGCCAACGGGCGGGTGTCAATTCGCCTGCCGACCAGCAAGGGCACGATCGCCTCGCGCCTGAACCTCACCCAGGAGCACTTCTCACGCATCCTGCACGAGCTCACAGACTCCGGCCTGATCGAAGTCGAGGGCCGCACGATCCATATCCCCGACATCGGCAAACTCAGGCGAAGCCTGGGCTGAGGCGGCCCTGTCAGCTCGCTCGGGTGCAGCCGCCTACTGAGACGCCGCTATCGCACTTCGTACATGTACCCGACCTTGACGAGGCCTGTTCGACATCATTACTGTCGCACTTACAACCCAACCCAGGCAGCGCACATGACCAACACGGAATTCCCGCTGCACGCGCCACGAAGTGAGTCCTTACTCCCCGACTGCGGCCGTTGCCGCGCACTTCCGCCCCTGCCCTTCGACTTTACGATGGCCTTCCAGCCGATCATCGACCTCGACAGCGGTTCGTCGTGGGCGTGGGAGGCATTGGTCCGCGGCCCCAATGGCGAGAGTGCAGCTAGCGTATTGGCCAAGCTCACGGACGAAAACCGCTATCAGTTCGACCAGCGTTGCCGGACGAAGGCGATCGAACTCGCTCACCAGCTCGGCTTGTCGTCACGGCTTAGCATCAACTTCCTGCCTAATGCGGTGTACGAACCGCGAGCCTGCATCCGCGCCACCATCGAGGCTGCAAACCGGGTCGGATTTCCGCTCGAGCGGCTTCAGTTCGAAATCACCGAGGTCGAGGAAGTGCGCAATGACGGCCACCTGCGCCGCATCGTAGAGGAATACCGTGCAATCGGCTTTGGCACTGCGATCGACGATTTCGGCGCCGGCTACGCGGGGCTCAACCTGCTGACATACTTCCAGCCCGACGTGTTGAAGCTCGACATGAACCTGATTCGCAACATCGATCAGGACCGCCGTCGGCAATTGATCGTTCGCCACCTGGTCAGCCTCGCCGCTGAACTGCCGTGCACACTGATTGCAGAAGGCGTGGAAACGCTCGACGAGGCGCGCTGTCTCGCCGGCATGGGAATCAGGCTGCAGCAGGGCTATCTATACGCCCGCCCGGGCTTCGAAGCGCTGCCCGTTGCCGACCCGGGGGTACTGGCAGCACTGCTTGGCAGCTGATCGCCCCTGCCCCACCGCACGCACAGGGGCGATCGGCACGAGGGTCTCAACCCTCCTTGCCATCAACCCGCGCCTTGAGCAGGAAAGGCGCATAGCGCCACAGATAGAGGGCAAAGCCAAGCGCCCATAGCGTCGCCGCGGCATGCACACCGCCCACCAGCGCGGCGGGAAAGAGCGCCACGCTCAACACGCGAACCAGCGCCGCCAGCAGCACCAGCGCGTAGGCGGCGGTCTCTACCGGCCCCGCCACGAGCATGCGTCCGGTGTGTCCAAGCGCAGTACGGGTGATCATGCCGATGATCAATCCACCTGTCGCGCCAATCGCAAGCGCATGAATGCCCGCCGAACGCGGCAGTATGCCGAACTGGGTGAGCGCGATCAGCGCCAGACCGAGCGGAATCCACAGGTAGGCCAGATGCAGCACCCACAGCAGAGGGGCGCCTCGCGTCGCCCACGGGTTCCAGCCGCCCAGCCGCAGCGCCTGCAACAAGGCGGCGACCAGCGACACCGCGCCCGCCCACATGCCGGCCCCGAGTGCCCACAGCAACAGCGCGACACCCGTCGCAATCGCCGCCGCCCAGTCCAGGCGCGGATCGCGCCACTGCTTGATGCCGCGCACGGCGTTGAAGGTGAACATCGGGATCACGCGCCCGCCGACGATCGTTTCGAGTACCACGATCAGCCCGAGCGCCAGATGCATCGCCATCAGCGGATCGACCGCAAGCACGCCGAGTACGGCGAGATGGAAGACCAGGTTCGCCAGCGCGAGCAGGGCCGGCAGGACGCCGACAAAGTAATTGCGCCTGCTCTTGGCCTTGATCAGCACACGCAACAACAGGGCTGCCGCGACGGGCAGAAAAGCCATGTCGACGATCGCCACCCAGGCACCACTGCCGAATGCCATCGCCAGCCGTCCAGCCAGCCACAGGGCCGCCAGCGCTGCAAGCGGCGGGCCCGCGGGCGTATCGAGCCCGGTCCAGTTGCGCCCAGCGGTAAACAGGAAACCGATGATCACCGCCACCGCGAAACCGAAGATCATCTCGTGTGCGTGCCACCACATCCCGGGAATCGGCAGTTCGATTCCACCCGAGTAGGCCACCGCCCATACCGGCACGGCGATTGCGGCAAACAGCGCCGCAAGCAGGTAGAAAGGCCTGAAACCAAGTGCCCAGAGCGAGAAGGTATCGGGCGGAATACGGCGGGTGGTGGGTTCGTCGATGCGAATCAGCGGCATGTCTATTTTCTCTGTAATGCTCTTGGGGTTGATGAAGTCAGCTGCAGCGAAGGCACCCGCGGCATACCTGGCGCCCGCGCACCTGCGCGGATGCCGGCTGCACTCAGTGGCTGGTGCCTTCCTCGCGCGTGATCTTGTTCCAGACGTTGTACTTGCCGACGGGTTTTCTCATCGGCAGACGCTTGACCTCTTCGAGGGTCTGCGCGTCGAGAACGATGACCGCCCCCTCATCCTCCCACAGGCTGGCCAGCGCATAGCGGCCATCGCGGGTGAACTCGATGTGGGCAAGCGTCTTGCCAGGCTCGCCGACAATCTCCCTGACCACCTCCAGCGTCTGCTTGTCGATCACCTGCAGGATGTGCTTGGCCTCCGGACTCATCATCGAATCGACGAAGGCATAGCGGCTGTTGCCGTGGCTGCGCAGGAAGAAGCCCGGGCCGCGGGTCTGGATGCGCTTGATGACTTCCCAGGTCTTCATGTCGATGACCGTGACCTCGCCCGCCTTGAGGTTGGTGCTCGCCATGACCGTGCGCGGCTTCGCGTCAGGTCCTGCGGCGGGGTCGGTCCACTCCCAGGTGATGCCCGAACCCAGGTGGGGCATGCCGTCCAGCGGCAGATTGGCGATCTTCTTGCGCACATCCAGGTTCACCACCTGGCCGACACCCTCACGCGATGCGCCCATCAGCTCGGAGTAGTCCTGGGTGAAGAAGAAGTCGTCGAGCACCTCGGCGAGGATGGTGCGGCGTGGATTGAGATAGCCGGGGATGAAGGTCCCCTCGCGCTGGGTGTAGTCGTGGATGTAGCTGGTCGGGATGTCCTCGACCGCCTTGGTGTAGCTGATCTCCCACACCTCGCCGACATCCTTGAGCGCGGCGATGAAGGACTGGCGCGGGGTGGCGTCGTACACCGCCGAGACGCGCGAACTCTGCTTGCCATCCCGATCCATCGCGGGGAGGGTCTTGATCAGGTTCAGATCGCCATCGAGCAACACCAGCGTGTGCGGCAGGTAGTTGGCCACCGCGACGTGCTTGCCATCGGGCGAGGCCGCGACGTTACGGGTATTGATGCCGGCACGCACCTCGGCCACCACCTTCAGGTTCCACAGGTCGAACTTGGTGATCCAGCCGTCGCGCGAACCGAAGAACACATACCGTCCTTCGGCTGCGAACTTGGGACCGCCGTGCAGCGCAAAGCGCGACTGGAAGCGGAAGATCGGCTCGAGCTTGTCGCCGTCGAGCACGCTGACATGGTGGTCCCCTGCCTCGACGACGAGGAAAAGGTTGAGCGGGTCGGCGTCGAACACCGGCTTGTCCGACAAGGTGGCCGGGTCGACATGCTCGATGCGCGAGGCGGTGATGTCGGCATCCGACCAGCGCGGCTCGGGCACCACCGGTGTGTAGATCCAGTCGGCAATCGCGGCGATCTCATGTTGGCCGAGTTGGGCCGCGAAGCCAGGCATCTGGGTGGCCGTACGCCCCTCTGCGATCACCTTGAGCGCTTCGCCCTTGCGCAGACGCGACAGGTTCTCGGGCAGCAGCGCCGGCCCCATCCCGCCCAATCGGCTCGAGGCGTGGCAAGCGGCACAGTGCTGCTCATAGAGTGCGGCAACATCGGCAACCGGCGTAACGGCTGCGGGCGATGCGGCGACAACGGACTGCGCCGCAGGGAAGGCAAGGGCGAGAGCCGCCACAACGGCGGCGACGGAACGGAGCGGCTTCATGCGGACACCTTGTTGAGGCGGACCCAGGGCGTGGTGACGACGCGCTCGGCGCCGTAGTCATCGGCGCTGACGCCGATCTCTTCGTCATCCAGATAACAGGCCGGATCCTCCGCCCAGGGGTTGCCAGTCACCTGCTCGGCACGCACCCGCGAACTGCCATTGCAGATGTCCAGATAACGGCAGGCGCCGCAGCGCCCCTCGAGCTTGCGTGGGTGCTGCTTGAGGCCGGCGAGCAGCGGATTGCTCAGGTCGTTCCAGATCTCGCCGAAGGCACGCTGGCGAACGTTGCCCAGCGGCACATGCCACCACATGGTGTCGGGGTGCACGATGCCGAGGTTGTCGATATTCGAGACATTCACCCCGCTCGCATTGCCGCCCCATTGGCGCAGCCTGGCCTCGACGTGTGCGGCCTTGTCAGGGAATCGGCGCTGCACCCAGTGCAGCAGGAAGGGGCCATCGGCGTCGTTGTTGCCGGTGACGAAGTCCTTTTCGATGCCGCGCCGGTGCAGGTCCAGACAGGTCTCGAACAGCAGTTCCATCGCCTCACGCGTGGTGCGGTGGCGAGCATCGCCTGCGCGGTTCTTGTTGCCGCGGCCGGCGTAGTTCAGGTGCGAGAAGTAGAACTTGTCGATACGCTCGTCCTCGACCAGCTTCAACAGCGCGGGCAGATCGTGGGCGTTGCCCTCTGTCATGGTGTAGCGCACGCCGACCTTGATGCCACGGTCCCGGCACAGGCGGATGCCGTGCATCGAGGCCTCGAAGGCCCCCTGCTTGCGGCGGAAGTGGTCGTGGGTGGCGCCGATTCCGTCCAGGCTCACGCCAACGTAGTCGAAGCCGATCTCGTCTATGGCGTCAATGTTCGATTCGTCGATCAAGGTGCCATTGGACGACAGGCCGACATAAAAGCCCATGCCCTTGGCACGACGGGCAATGTCGAAGATGTCTGGCCGCAACAGCGGCTCGCCGCCCGACAGGATCAACACCGGCACGCGCGCTGCCTTGAGATCATCCATGACCTTGAAGATCTCGGCGGTATTCAGCTCACCCGGAAAATCCTTGTCTGCAGAGATGGAATAGCAGTGCTCGCAGGTGAGGTTGCAGCGCCGGATCAGGTTCCAGATGACCACCGGCCCGGGCGGGTTACGGCGCGGGCCAGCGGGGGTCGGGTGGTCGAGTTCGCGGATGAATTGGGAGATGCGGAACATGGAAGCCTCCTTGTTGCCGCGATTACAGCCGACCTTGGTGGCGGGAAAAATGACGCCGGTCAAGGGGCCGGTCTGGCGCAGCAAATCGCGCTGCTGCGCCCTTCGGCGAGTTCCTCAAGCGCCGATGCGCAAGCCTGTTTTCTTCAGGATCCCGGCCGAAAACAGCACATCGCGGCTACGGCACACACCCGGGAAGTCACGCTCGATCGCCGCTGCGATCTCGCCAACGCGCTCGAGCGCTGCTTCGCGCGTCGCCGCATGCACCATCGCAAACAGGTTGTATGGCCAGTCCGGCAGGTGGCGCGGACGCCGATAGCAGTGGGTGACGAAGGGCAAGCCCCCGACCTGCTCGCCGACTGCATCGATGCATTTGTCATCGATATCCCAGACGCTCATGCCGTTTGCAGGGTAGCCGATGGCGTAATGGTTCGGGACCGCACCGATGCGCCTGATGCGACCATCGGCCAGCATGACCGCCAGGCGCTCACGCACCAACGCTTCGCTCGTGCCCAATTGCTCGGCGAGCAAGGCATAGGGGCGCGCGACCAAGGCCAGCCCACCCTGGGTAGCGAGGACGAGCCGACGGTCGAGGTCGGCAGCTGCCTGCACATCGCCCAGCTTGCCGCTCGGCACCCCGGCACCGCCCACCGCAAAATCAATCGGATCGCTCACCGTCACGCCTCCAGCTTCATCTCGACAAAGTACTCGCGCTCCTTGGGGAACAGGTGCACCGGCAAACCGGTCGCGGCTTCCATGCGCGCAGCACAGTCGGCGATGCCTCCCGGGGTCTCGGTCGCGAGCACGAACCACATGTTCAAGGCATGTTCACGGCGGTAGTTATGCGCCACTTCGGTAAAGGCATTGACGGCCTCGACAACCTCGCCCCAACGCGCCTCAGGCACGGCCATTGCGGCCAGGCAGAAAGCCCCGCCCATGCGCTCGATCTGGAACATGGGGCCGAAGCGTGTCAATACACGGTCGTCGAGCAGACTCTGCAGACGGGCAATGAGCGCCTCCTCGCTCAAGCCCACGGCATCGGCTACCTGCGCGAAGGGGCGCTCCACCAGCGGGAAGTCACCCTGCAAGGCATTGATCAGCCGGCGATCGACGTCGTCGGGCGCGCGGCGTGCGGCGATGCCCTGGCGTCCGGCGACCTTGCTGCCAGACGGGCGTTCTCGAGCTTCAGGCATGGGCAAGGGCTCCGGGGGAGAGATAGTGCGCACCGGTCTGCTTGAAGCGGCGGCAACTGAACAGGGTCGCGCTCGGATAGGCATCCAGGCCCAGGCGCTGTGCGAGGTCTGCACGCGCCGCCAGCACGTCCTCGCGGGCACTGCCATGGATCATGCAGAACAGGTTGTAGGGCCAGTCGGGCAAGGCCCGTCGGCGACGATAGCACAGCGTCACCGCATGCTCGCGTGCGAGGCTTCGCCCCAGCGCGGAAACGTCCTGCTCGGGGACATCCCAAACGCACATCGCATTGGCCTCCATGCCGAGCTCGTGGTGGCGCACCACCACACCAAAGCGCCGAATCAGGCCTTCACACACCCAACGCACGATGAACTCCAGCGTCATCGCCTCGCTCAGCCCGACCTTCTTGCCAAGGGACTCGAATGGACGGGCCTCCAGCGCCAGCCCCCCCTGCAAGGCAGTAACCAACTCGCGCTCGATGGCGGGCAGCGCGCAGGCAGTGTCGCCGTCGAGCACGATCGACGCGCGTTCGCGGCGACGCCCGGCCGGGCTGTTGCACGCGCCCTCGCCCGCCGGTTCGCGCAGATCGAAACCCAGGTCGATATGGAACTCTTCCTCCAAGGGCAACACGATCACCGCGCAGCCGGTATCACGCTCGAGGCCGGCCACGACCTGCTGCAGGCGCGCAGCGGACGACGCCGTCACCACGAACCAGAGGTTGTAACGATGCTCGCGCTGGTAGTTGTGGTTGATCGCCGCCTCGGCGCTGACACGCGCTGCAACCGCCTCGAGCCGCAAGGGCGGCACCGCCATCGCGGCCAGTGCGCTCGCGCCCAAGCGTCGGGGCGCAAACACGGCGCCAATGCGGCTCACCACGCCCTTGGTACGCAACTCACCGTAGGCATCGATCACATCCCCCTCGTCCATGCCGACGGCCGCAGCGATCCGTGCGAACGGCCGGCTCTCGAGCGGGAAGTCGCGCTGCCAGTCGTTGAGCAGGCGCAGTCCGATGTCGCCGACGCCCGCGGGCAGGCAAAGCTTGCGCGGCATCAGAACCCCGTGCGCGCCGCGCGCGTCGTGAAGAAAATGCCGCTAGGGCTCAACGAATCGAAGCCGCCGATGGGCGTCTTGGTGGCCGTGTCGTAGATCACCACGCGATTGTCATCGCGCGCGGACAGCCACACCTCGTGCCCTTTGGAGAGGAACTCCATATGAAGAATGCCGCGCCCGGGCTGGAGGGTATGGGTGACCTGGCCGCTGAC
This sequence comes from Thauera sp. 27, assembly GCF_000310125.2. Lineage (NCBI taxonomy): Bacteria > Pseudomonadati > Pseudomonadota > Betaproteobacteria > Rhodocyclales > Zoogloeaceae > Thauera > Thauera sp. 27. The sequence goes on along the minus strand of NZ_AMXB01000001.1, from coordinate 174,407 downwards.
GGTGTCGATCACCTGCACCCAGCCATTGTCGGGAAACGCGAAGTTGACCCAGATCTCGCGACCGTCGGGGCGTGCCATTGCGAACACCGGCTGGCTCTTGACCGGGATGCGCCCGACTTCCTGCCAGGTCGTGGTGTCGACCACCAGCACCTCATGACGCCCGATCGCCGGCAGGTAGGCACGCCCTCCGGCCACCGACCACCCACGCAGGTGCGGCATCTTGAAGACCGGCAGCGGCTGCTCACCCCGGCCATAGCCGTCGAGGATCTTGCTGCTGCCCTTGTCCAGGTTCCACAGATCGACCAAGGCCAGGCCGTCCTCCCCGAACAGGCCAGCGATGTAATGGCGGCCGTTGGGCGTCACCAGCGCATCGTAGGGCTGGTTACCACCCGCGAAGCGTTGCGTGACCGGATTGCGCGGATCGGCGAAGTCGGTGATGCGGATCTCTCCCGCCTCGAACAGCGCATAGATGAAGCGCTTGCCCGACAGGTCGGCAAGGCCCACCACCTTGGAGCGACGACCGTCCTCGGTGGTGGCTGGCACGTCGGCGACCAATTCGAGCGTATGTGCATCGAAGGCCTTGATCCCGCCAGGCTCATAGTTCTGCACCACCACGAGGCTGCCGTCGTGCGAGATCGAACCGCCGATGGCGTTGCCCGCCTGGACGACGCGGCCGGCGATCCTGGCCTCGAGCAGGTCGACCTTGGTCAGACCACCGTCGCGCCCGAAGACATACGCATAACGCGCATCGCGCGAGAACACCACCGAGGCGTGCGACAGGTCGCCAAGGCCTTCTACGGTGGCGAGTACGCTGCGCCCGCTTGTCTCGACGATCTTGACCCGTCCGTCCGCGCGCTCGATGACGACGCCGAGGTCGCCCGTGCCGCGCAGCGCAGCGGGCGGCGTCGACGCGCAGGCTGAAAGGAGGAACACCATTGCGGAGAGCACGACACCCCACAGGACGGGCGGTGCGAGGCGAGGTTTCTGCGATGACATGCGGACTCCGTCAATCAAGCTCGGGCGCGATACGCGAACGAGGGTGGAATTGGAATGTTGAGGAAGCTGGAGAAAACGAAATGGGCGAGCGGCCTTGAAGAACTGCCACGGCCGACTGACCAAGGCACTGCGCCGGCGCTCCGCGAGTGGATCAGTTCCGCGCCTGAACGGGCGGCAAACCGGTGTCAGGCGGGAATCCGCGCATCAACTGATCGACGATCCACTCGGCCTCGGACTCGGTCACGATGCCTCGGAACGGTGGCATGGGGGTGCCCGGGCGCCCGCCGATGATGGTGGCCACCATGCTCTCGGCAGGCTTGTCCGCCATGGCTTCGATCGTAAGTGCGGGCCCCAGCCCGCCATTGAGGGTCAGGCCATGACAGGACCCACAGTCCTGGCGGACGATGTGCACGAGTTCGCGGGCACGCTCGGCATCGGGCGGCGCCGGCTGAGACTCGTTGGCCGCAGCAAACGCGGAGACCAACGCGGCGCCGATGAACACGGCAACATGGGCGACAAGGGGCGGTAGTTTCATCTCGTTCTTCCGACGGTCGATCAGTCGGAAACAGGATGAACCTTCGCCCCTTCATTAACCTTGACTCGAATCAACCCCACGGAATGTGAGGTTGTCGTGTCCCTGCGGCGCGCCTCAGTCCTCGACGATGACCACGCCGAGCATCTCCGGGTGCGGCCCGCAGCGGTATTCGAAGCGCCCAGCCTGCTCGAAGCGGTGCGACCAGCGCTCCCCGGGGAAGAAGCGCTCGGACTCCTGGTTCGCAGCGATGAAGTACACCGAGTGGCTGACGCGCTTCTCCTGATTCACCCAGACCACGGTGTCGCCCGTCTTCACGCGCAACTCCATCGGCGTGAACGCGTAGCTCTCGATCAGGACTTCGTGCTCGGCTGCCATCGCCGGTGCCGAGATACCGACCGCAAACAGCACTGCGCCCGCCACCGCCCGCCATGAACGCATCATCATGATCACCACTCCTTGATCAAAAACCCGTGGCGGCAAGCGATGCGCGTCCGGGCTCACCAACAAACAGGCGGAAACCCGGGCACCCCCGGATTTCCGCCTGAGCCATGGCCGGTACTACCTCGGCGCAGTACCGAGGGTCGAGCCTTACTGCTTGGCCGCCTTCACATCGCCATCGGCATCCACACCCAGCTTGTAGCCGAGCGAGACGTGATGGTAGCGACCAGCCGAGTTGTCGTTGTGGATGGCAAAGCCGAAGTTGTAGCTCTTGCCGGACTCGAGCGTGACGTCGCCCTCGCCGCCCGCGAGCTTGCGGGTGAACACCACCGACCAGGTGTCGCCGTCCTGCTTGCCCTCGGCGCTCACCAGCGCCGTACCGCCTTCCATCACGCGGGTGTCGGCGACGTGGCCATTGAAGCCCTTGTTCTCGCCGCTGCGCCACTGGTAGAGGTCGTAGAACTTGCCTTCGGCAACCGAGCCACCCTTGACGTACTTCTTCTTGGCGTCATCCGCACCCGGCATGGTGCGCGAATCCTGGTGGCAGGTGGCCCAGCAGCCACTCTGGTCGGCAAGCTCGACCTTGCCACCCGACTCGAGCATGAAGGCGATCTTGACCGGGTTGGCCTCGTCCATCTTGGCCGCGCCGGAGGCGGCAGGCTGCTTCCAGGAGAAGCGCAGGTAGAGGTTCTCGCCGTCATGCGCAGCCTGGACCTTGACCGGGATGGCCGGCGCCTTGCCTGGGATGGGGTTCGGCTCGAGCTTCTGGCCGCTGGCGATCTTCTTGCCCATGTCGGCCGCTTCGTCGCTGTGACAATCGGCACAGGTTTCACCCTTGCGCAATGCACGGGCGCCACCGTGCTCGGTACCCTTCTGAATCCACTCCAGCGGTGACACGCCGGGGTAGAACAGGGTGATGTCCTTGGCCTCGACCTTGCCCCAGTCCGGTGCGGCGGCAAAGGCGCCGCCAGCGCCAAGGGCAAGGAGTGCGCCCACGGCGCCGGCAATCATCGTCTTCTTCATCGTCATTCCCTCACTGTGCTTGGGTTGGCCTGTGCTGCACGAGGAGGCTCACTCCTCGTCTTCCTCGGTCATGCCTTCGGGCTTGTGGTGCGCGATACCCTTGTGGCAGTCGATGCAGGTCATCTTGTCCTCGAGCGCCATCTCGTGCTGCTTGCGCGCACGCTGCTTCTGGGACTCCTTGTTCATGCTGTCGAAGCTGTGGCAGTTGCGGCATTCGCGCGAATCGTTTGCCTTCATGCGCGCCCATTCGCGGCGTGCCAGTTCCAGGCGCTTGGCCTCGAACTTCTCGCGGGTGTCGATGGTGCCGGTGATCTTGCCCCAGACTTCGCGCGAAGCCTGGATCTTGCGGATCATCTTGTAGGTCCAGTCCTTCGGCACGTGGCAATCGGAACATACGGCGCGCACGCCGGTCCGGTTGCTGTAGTGGATGGTCTCCTTGTACTCCATGTACACGTTGTCATGCATTTCGTGGCAGGAGATACAGAACTTCTCGGTGTTGGTGGCCTCCATGGCGGTGTTGAAGCCGCCCCAGAACAGGATGCCTACGACAATACCGACAGCGAGAAGACCGCCCAGCGACTTCTTCGAGGGGCGGCGCAGGCGGGCCATGAGGCCGCCGGATTGTTCTTGTTTGGTGTTGCTGTCTCGATCTGACATGGAGCTTTTACCCTTCGGACCCCCGCGCCGAAGCGCGGGGGGTTTTCAGGCTACGATCGAACCGGTCGATCAGTAGATGTCGAACTGCGTGTTATAGACGTTGAACTTGCCGGTCGGCGTCACCATCTCGGGCGAGGTGATGACCTTCTTCAGCTGGAGCGTCTTGTCGTCGTAGATCACGATGGCCGACTGGTCGGTCTTGCCGCCCCACAGCGAGATCCACACTTCGTCACCGGCCTCGTTGTACTCGGGGTGGGTGGCGCGACGGATCGCCTTGCTTTCCGGCAGGCCGGAATCCTTGGCGACGTCCAGACGCTTCGGCTCCTTCGACAGGTCGGTCAGGTCATACACGTACACCGATTCGGCGATCTCACGCTCCGGGTTCATCGGTGCGTCAGCCCACAGGTTCTTCGACTTCGGATGCGTCTTGACGAACAGGTTGCCAGCGCCCGGCATCTTGAGTTCCTGGACGACCTTCCAGTTGTGCTCCTTGAACTTGGCGAACTTCTTGTCGTCGTGCGCGGTCGAGATCAGCGAAACCACGTCGTCACCCAGGTGACCCGTTGCCCACACCGGACCGAACTGCGGATGCACGAAGTTGGCGCCACGACCCGGGTGCGGGATCTTCGCGGTATCAACCAGCGCGGCCAGCTTGCCATCCTTGGTATCAACCGCGGCCACCTTGTTGGAGGCGTTGGCAGCAACCAGGAAGTAGCGCTTGCTCATGTCCCAGCCGCCGTCGTGCAGGAACTTGGCGGAGTTGATCGTGGTGGTCTTCAGGTTGTTGATGTCGGTGTAGTCGACCAGCAGGATCATGCCGGTTTCCTTCACGTTCACAACCCACTCGGGCTTGATGTGCGAGGACACGATCGAAGCCACGCGCGGCTCGGGGTGGTAGTCGCCATCGACGGTCTGGCCGCGGGTCGAGACGATCTTGTACGGCTCAAGCGTCTCGCCGTCCATGATCGAGTACTGGGGCGGCCAGTAGGTACCGCCAATCAGGTACTTGTCCTCGTAGCCCTTGAACTTCGAGGTATCAACCGAGCGCGCGTCCGAACCGAGGCGGATGGTCGCCACGGTGGTCGGCTCTTCGAACCACATGTCGATGATGGTGGTCAGGCCGTCGCGACCAACCGTATACACATAGCGACCCGAGGCCGACAGGCGCGAGATGTGCACCGCGTAGCCGGTGTCGAGAATCTTCCAGATCTGGTGCGTGTCACCGTCGATCAGCGCCAGCTTGCCCGCGTCGCGCAGCGTGACTGCGAACACGTTCTTCAGGTTGATCTTGTTCATCTGCTTGGTCGGACGCTGATCAACCGGAACCAGAAGCTTCCAGCTGTCCTTCATGTCCTTGAGCGAGAACTCGGGCGGAATCGGCGGCTCGACCTGGATGTAGCGCGCCATCAGGTTGATTTCTTGCGGCGTGAGGATGTCGTCGTAGTTGACCATGCCGCCTTCGGTACCGTAGGCGATGATCTTCTCGAGACGGTCGGTGCCCAGCTTGAGGGTGCCGCCTTCCATCTTCGTGCCGTCGGGCATGGTCTTGCTCCAGGCCGGCTCGAGGTTCTTGCCGGTGGCGCCCTTGCGCAGCACGCCGTGGCAGCCGGCACAGCGCTCGAAGTAGATCAGCTTGCCCTGCTCCATTTCCTCGGCAGTCAGCTTGGGGGCTTCCTGCGCCCAGGCGCTGCTCATCGCCAGCGGCAGGATTGCCATGGCGAGCGTTTTACCGATCAAGCTCTTGTTTTGCATTTCCCTCTCCTTTACGACACGGGATGTGAAACAACACGGTGACGGCAGTATGGTTTTCGAGGCAGTTCGTGATCCTTGATGTGAATTAATTTTCCACATGAGGCGTAAGGATAAAGTTGCGACACGGTCGAAACCCTTCCTGTACAGGGGGTTTATGGCCCGAAGAAAGCCCGTTGCATGACACGGGCAGGTGCCCGGAAAGCCGCTCCGGCACCGATCTCGCAAGCACAGACTGCCCCTAATACACGCCTCGCCGGAGTCACAACCATGCATGCAGCTCACCACACTCCCACCGCCGCGCTGGCAAGCCGTCGCACGAGCCGCTCATCCCGGGCACCCGGCGACAACCCGGCACGAAGCCGCGGCGGCGACTCGTCGGGTGCGGCACCCGCATCCCTGGACCAGGCGCCACCGGCAGTCGGCAAGGTGCATCTGGTGGGCGCAGGTCCCGGCGACCCCGAGCTGCTCACGCTCCGGGCTGCCCGCCTGATCGCCAACGCCAAGGCGGTCGTATATGACCACCTCGTCGGCGACGCCATCGTGGCCCTCATCCCGCCTACGGCACGCCGTGTCTATGCCGGGAAGGAAGCCGGCAACCATGCACTGCCGCAGCATGCAATCAACCAGTTGCTCGTCGACCTGGCACGCGAGGGCCTGGACGTCGTGCGTCTCAAAGGAGGAGACCCCTTCATCTTCGGTCGCGGCGGCGAGGAGATGCAGGCGGTACAGGCGGCCGGAATCCGCTGCGAGATCGTGCCTGGAATCACCGCGGCGGCAGGTGCGGCATCCTGTACGGGGATTCCTCTTACCCACCGTGAACACGCCCAGACCCTGGTGTTCGCGACCGGCCACCTCAAGGACGGCACGGTCGATCTCGACTGGCCGGCGCTTGCGCGCCCGCGTCAGACCCTGGTGATCTACATGGGGCTGGGCGCGCTCGAGGCGATCTGCACACAACTGATTGCCCACGGGCTGCCGGCAACGACACCCGCCGCGGTGATCCACGCCGCCACCACCCCAGCCCAGTGCGGGGTGCATAGCACCCTTGCCGACCTGCCCAATGACGTTCGCGAGCGCGGCATTCGCGCGCCGGCACTGATCATGGTCGGCGAGGTCATCTCCATCGACCCGGGCATGCTGCTCACCCAGACGCTTGCAACCACCGCCTGATACAAGCACAAGCGCGGCGGGGTCTCCATGATGCGGGTGGGGTTATAATGACAACCCCATCGACTGCAATCAGGACCGCCCGCGCATGGCCGAAGAAAACCAGTTTTTCCGTCCGATCAGGGATTTCTGCCAGCGCAACGTGGTGACCTGTGCCGCGGCCGACGGCGTCGTCGATGTCGTCGCGCGCATGCGCGAGCGCAATATCTCGAGTGTCGTCGTCGTCGGCGATGGCCGCCCGCTGGGCATCCTGACCGACCGCGACCTGCGCAACAAGGTTGTCGCCCAGGGGCGCGACCCCAATACGCTCCACGTTGCCGACATCATGAATGCCCCGCTGGCGGTAATCGGCGAGGACGACGTGCTGTACGAAGCGCTCTACCGCATGTCGAGGCTGAAGATCCACCGCCTGGTGGTGGTGACACCCGGGGGCGAGCTGGCAGGCATCATCACCGACACCGATATCCTCCGCCTTCAGGCGCACTCGCCGCACCAACTGGTGCTGGACATCGAAAAAGCGGACTCGATCGACAGCCTGCGCCTGCTGCACGAACGCATCCAGAAGCTGGTCGTACACCTGTCCGGCACCGGGATTCCGATCCGCGACATGGTCAAGCTGATCGCGAACCTCAACGACCAGGTGCTGATCCGCCTGATCCACCTGCTGCGCGGCACCCGCTTCCCCGACCTCACCGAGGACTTCGCCTTCGTCGTGATGGGCTCCGAAGGCCGTAGCGAGCAGACCCTGTCGACCGACCAGGACAACGCAATCATCTACGACGACGGCCTGGATCCGGCGCAGGTCGCTCGTCTGGAAGCGTTTTCGCACGAGCTCATCGACGCCCTCATTTCGATCGGCGTCCCGCCTTGCTCGGGCGGCATCATGGCGCGCAACCCCGCCTGGCGGCGCAGCCTAGGGGCTTGGAAGCAAGAGCTCAACCGCTGGCTGTCCACCCCGACACCCGAGAACGTGATGACCGGCAGCATGTTCATGGACCTGCGCGCGCTGTACGGCCGCGCCGACCTGGTCGAGGCCTTGCGCCAGCATGCCTTCCGTCACATGAGCAACGACCAGGGCTTCCTGATGCGCATGGCGCAGAACATGACGAACTTCCTGCCTCCACTAGGCTGGTTCGGCCGCATCAAGGTCGAGAAGTCCGGACCGTATAGCGGCAAAGTGGACGTCAAGAAGGCCGGCATCTTCGCCATCACGGACGGCATCAAGGCGCTCGCCATCGAGGCGCGCAAGCTGGATGGCAGCACCCACGACCGCATGGAGGCGCTGGTCGCCGGGGGCGCGCTCAAGGAAGACGCCGCCGCGGACCTGCGCGCGGCCTTCGACTTCCTCGTGCTGATGCGCCTGCGCGGCCATGTCGATGCACTGCGCCAGGGCGTCGAGCCAAGCAACTACATCGCGCTCGACCAGCTCAACGCGATGGAGCAAGGCGAGTTCCGCCTCGCGCTCGAGGGCGTTGCAAAGTTTCAGGCCTTCATCAAGCACCACTTCAAGCTGCATCTGCTGCGGCACTGAGGAGCGTCCTCAGTCCTCCACGAGCTGCCTGTGCACACAGACGGCCGAAGCGCGCGGACGTACGATACGTCCGCGCGCTTCGACATGTGCCCGTGTGAAAGCCGCTCCCAGCAACAGGATCAGCGCCGAATAGTTCACCCATAGCAGCAGCATCACCAAGGACCCCGCCGCACCATAGGTGGAGGCAGTCGCCGTCGTGGCCAGATACAGCGCGATCAGCGAACGCCCGACCGCAAACAGCAGCGCGGTTGCGAAAGCGCCGAGGAGCACGTCGCGCCACAACAGCACGACGTCGGGCAAGACCCTGAAGATGGTGGCGAACAGCAAGGTGATGACCACCAGGGAGACGGCCCAGTCCATGCCCAGCACGAGCGCGGCAGGTACCGGCAGCCAGTCCTGTGCGAAAGCGATCAGCGCACGCACGAGGACGCTGGCCGTAAGCGACACGAGCAGCACGAAGCCGATGCCCAGCACCACGGCCAGCGACAGCAGGCGTGTCTTGACGTAGATGAACACGCTGTTGCGCGTCGGCCTTGGCGCCACCCCCCAGATCGCATTGAGCGACGTCTGCATCTGCGAAAAAACCGTGGTCGCGCCAAACAGGATGGCGGCAAAGCCGGCCACCGAGGGCAGCAGGCCGCTCTGCTCGATACGGCTGTTGCTCACCGCCGACTGTATCGCCGAGGCGGCCTGGGCGCCGATGGCAGCCTCGAGTTGCGCCGCCACCTCGCCTTGCGCTGCGCTCTCACCAAGCACCAGTCCGACAATGGTGACCGCGATGATCACCACCGGCGCAATCGAGAACAGCGTGAAGAAGGCCAGCGCGGCGGCATGAACGAACACCTGTGCGTCAAGCCACAGTCGCACCGTACTGCGCATCACGCCGATCCAGTATGCCAGGCCCGGCATCACCCCTTGCCTCCGCCCGCAAGGAGAACGAGACTCAAGGTATCGAAGATCGGGCCAGCGCCGAAGCGGGCGAGACGCAGCATGGAAGGATGGGCATGAATGTTCATGCGCGAAAGATAACCGATGACGCGGCGCCGGGGCACCATGCAGCCGGCCGCCCTGTCTATAATCGCCTGCATCACGCCCACGTCATGCACCGCGAGGACCGTGTGGAGACCGCACAAGAGGGGAGACAGCAAACGATGACTTCGGAATTTCCGCCCATCCTGCTCGTGGAGGACAGCCCGATCGATGTCGACCTGACGTTGCGGGCGTTCGCTCGGCGCAAGCTCGCCAACACCGTGCTTGTCGCCCGCGACGGCGAGGAAGCGCTCGAATGGATCCCGCGCTGGCTGGCAGGCGAGCAGAAGCCGGCAGTGATCCTGCTCGATCTCAACATGCCGCGCGTGGATGGCCTTACCGTGCTCAAGGAGATCAAGGCGCATTCGACGCTGCAGCGTATCCCGGTCGTCATCCTCACCACCTCGCGCGAGGACCGCGACCTCACCGCCGCCTACGCACTGGGCGCCAACTCCTACATCGTCAAGCCGGTCGATTTCGGCAACTTCATGGAGGTTGCGCAGCAGATCGAGCTGTACTGGTGCGTCCTCAACGAACGACCAAAGTGATCGACATGCGGGTGCTCTACATCGAGGACTCCAGTGCGGATGCCGACCTGGCCCGCCGCGTGCTCGCACGCTCGGCGCCCCAGGTCGAACTGACCCACGCCGACACATTGGCACGCGGGTACGAATACCTGGCCGAATCGGAGCCGTTCGACCTCGTCCTCTGCGACCTCGCCCTCCCCGACGGCTCCGGCCTGGAAGTGCTTTCACACGTGCGTGAGAACGGCTTGCCGATCGCGGTCGTCATGCTGACCGGCTCGGGCGATCAGGATTCGGCGGTTGCCGCCCTCAAGGCGGGTGCCGACGACTACCTCGTCAAACGCAACGACTATCTCGACCACCTTGCTGACAGCATCGATGCGGCCCTCGCCCGTCGCCGCGGCGCGGCGGACCGGCAAGGGCGCGGGCTGCGCGTGCTCTATGTCGAACACAACGGCTTCGATGCCGACCTGCTCGCCCGCCATCTTGCCGAGCACGCACCCCACATCCGGCTGACGGTATCGAGCACGGCGGACGAAGCCCTCGATCTGCTGCCGGCGGGGCCGAACGAATCCACGGCGTTCGACGTCATCCTTACCGACTACCGGCTACCGGGCATGGACGGGCTCGAGCTCGTACGCACCCTGCGCAGAGTCCGGCGGCTCGACCTCCCGATCGTGCTCATAACCGGCCAGGGCAGTGAAGACCTCGCTGCCAAAGCCCTCGGCATGGGCATAGACGACTACCTCGCCAAGCATGAAGGCTACCTGTTCGAGGTGGCGGCCATCCTGGAGAAGGTGCAGCGCCAGGCCGAACTCAAGCGCGAGCGCGAAACCCTGCGCGCAACCAGCGACCGCCTCAGCCGGTTGATCGATGCCAGCCCGACGATCCTCTACAGCCTGTCGCTTGACGCGGGTGTTCCGCGTGCGACCTGGGTCAGCGAGAACATCACCCGCCACTTGGGTTATACCGTCAGCGAGGCGCTGCAGCCCGGATGGTGGGCGAGCAAGCTGCATGCAGACGACCGCGCTGCCGCAATTGCCCGCTCGGCCTCACTGTCCGCCATCGAGAGCCTGGTGCACGAGTACCGGTTCGCCGACGCCCACGGCCAGACACGCTGGATCCGCGACCAGTTGCGGCTCGTACGTGCGGCCGACGGTCAGCCGCAGGAGGCTGTCGGCGTCTGGCTGGACGTAACCACCGAAAAACGCGACGAGGTCCTGCAACGCGCACGCGTCGCCGTGCTCGACGAGGTCCTCTCCGGGCGCGCACTCGCGGACATCCTCGCCGACCTGGCTCGCCGCCTCGAAGAGCTCGACCAGGACATGCTGGTGTCGATCCTGCTGATCGACACCGACGGCAAGCTCCACACCGCCGCAGCGCCCTCGCTGCCGGCAGACTACAACGCAGCAGTCGATGGCCTGACGCCTGGCGAAGGCCACGGCTCCTGCGGCACCGCGGCCTGGCTGGGCAAGCCGGTGATCGTCAGCGAGATAGAGCACCACCCTTACTGGCAGCCCTATCTCGCAATTGCACGCAAGGCGGGCCTGGCCGCCTGCTGGTCGATACCGCTCAAGGACGACACCGGCAGGGTGATCGGCACCTTCGGCATCTACCACCGCAGGCCGCGCGCGCCGGGGGCTGCCGAACTCGCGCTGATGGAAGAGTTCGGCCGTCTGACGTCGCTGGCGATCATCAAGGTCAGGGACCGCGAGGCGCTCAAGCAGGCTGCTGCGGTTTTTTCTGCCACCCGCGACGGCGTTTTCATCACCGACCTGCAACCCCGCATCGTCGCAGTCAACCGCGCATTCTCGGAGATCACCGGTTACGCAGAGACAGAGGCCCTGGGCCGCAACCCATCGATGCTGCAGTCCGGGCGCCACGAGCGCAGCTTTTTCCAGTCCTTGTGGAAGACGCTCGGCGAAACCGGCCACTGGCACGGCGAGGTCTGGAACCGGCGCAAGAGTGGCGAAATCTACCCGCAGTGGCTGTCGATCAGCACCGTCAAGGACGACAAGGGCGAGCCGCATCGTTACGTGGGCGTGTTCACCGACATCGGCGAGCTGAAATCCTTCGAAGCGCGGCTCGAGCATCTCGCACACCATGACCCGCTTACCGAGCTGCCCAACCGACTGCTGATGCAGTCACGGCTGCAGAACGCCATCGATCGTGCCGAACGACACGGCAACAAGGTCGCCGTGCTCTACCTCGACCTTGACCGTTTCAAGACCGTCAATGACAGCCTCGGCCACCCGGTCGGTGACGAACTGCTGGTGCAGTTGACCCAACGCCTGTCGAGCCGGCTGCGCGACGAAGACACCCTTGCACGCCTCGGTGGCGACGAATTCCTGCTCCTGGTCGAATCCGTGACCCAGCCCGGCCACGCAGTCGCCGTTGCGCAATCGCTCATCGAACTGCTCCACACCCCCTTCGCACTGCCATCGGGCCATGAGGTGTTCATCGGCCTTAGCATCGGCATCAGCCTTTACCCGGACGACGCCCTGACCGCAACCGAGCTCGTCCAGCATGCGGATGCGGCGATGTATCTGGCCAAGCAGCAGGGGCGCAACACCTACCGCTTCCACACCCACGCACTGACCCGCGCTGCGGCCGAACGCCTGTCGCTCGAAACACGGCTGCGCCATGGGCTGGACCGCGGCGAGTTCCTGCTCCACTACCAACCGCTCGTCGACGCGACGACAGGCAAGGCGCTGGGCGTCGAGGCACTGGTACGCTGGCAGCCCCCGGGGGAGGATCTGGTGCCCCCAGGGCGCTTCATCCCGCTTACCGAAGAGACCGGCCTCATCGTTCGACTCGGTGCCTTCGTGTTGCGGGCGGCCTGCGTGCAGGCCCAGGCGTGGCGTGAGCAGGGCCTGGCGCTCGGCACGGTGGCGGTGAACCTATCCGCTCGCCAGTTCATGGACGACGGCCTGGTCGAGGAAGTGAAGACTGCACTGGCGATCTCCGGCCTGCCCCCGCACTGCCTCGAACTCGAACTCACCGAGAGCCTGCTCATGGAGCAAGCCCCGCGCACGATTGCAACGCTCAGCGCACTGAAACAGTTGGGCTTGCGCCTGGCGATCGATGACTTCGGCACCGGCTATTCATCGCTCGCCTATATCAAGCGCTTTTCCATCGACAAACTGAAGATCGATCAGAGCTTCGTCCGCAGCCTCGAGCGCTCGGCCGACGACAAGGCCATCGTCGCCACCATCGTCGCCATGGCACGTACGCTACGCCTGGAGGTACTGGCCGAGGGCGTGGAGACGGACGCACAAGCGAGCATCCTCGCCTCGCTCGGCTGCGTCGAACATCAAGGCTACCTCTACGCACGCCCGCTACCGCCAGCCGAACTCGAGACATGGCTGCGGAGCCATGGCCGATGACCACACGCCTGCTGCTTGCCCTGCTCGTCTCCGTGCTCGCCCTGGCGTGCGCGAAAGTACCCGAGCCGCCCCTCCGCGTGGCCGTCAATCCCTGGGTCGGCTACGACCCACTGGTGCTCGCCCGCGAGCGCGGGCTGATCGACCCGGCCACGCTTCAGGTCATCGAACTGCCATCGGCAACCGAATGCAAGCGCGCCCTGCGCAACGGGCTCGCCGACGCCGCCGCACTGACCCTGGACGAAGCACTGCGCCTGGCCGACGAAGGCACGGAACTTCGCATCGTCACCCTGCTGAGCGACTCCAGAGGCGCCGACGCCGTGCTCGCACGCCCCGGCATCTCGAGCCTGGCGGAACTCCGCGGCAAACGTATCGCCCTCGAAGAAAGCGCGCTTGGCAGCCTGATGCTGGCACGCTTGCTGACCGCTGCGGGTCTCACGCGAGATGACGTTCACACCGTGCACGGCGAAGCCTCGCAACACGCCGCCATGGTGCAGGACGGCGGGGCAGACGTGGTCATCACCTTCGAACCCATCAGGAGCCAATTGCTTGCCGCAGGCTTGAGGGTGATCTTCGACAGCGCCGAGCTGCCGGGAGAAATCGTGGACGTGCTCGTCGTCCGCGCAGACCTCGTCGAACATCGCGTTCAGCAACTACGGGCCGCCTGGCGGACCGGGCTGGCCGCTCTCGAGGCCGACCTGCCCGCAGCGGCCGCCCTACTCTCTCCCGCCGCGGACCTGACGGTCGAACAATACCTCGCCACCTTGGACGGGCTCCGCTTCATTCCTGCCGCCGAGAGCGCTCAGCGACTGGACGCCGAAGCGCTCGCACTGTCTGCAGGCCCGCTTGCAGGCCATCTTCAAGGGCTTGGCCTGCTCCAGCGCCCGCCCGACTGGGTGGCCCTGACCACTGACACCGGAGCCGCACGGTGAGGATCGGCAACCCCCTGCTCGCATTCCCCGCCCGACTGGTTCTGCCTATCGTGCTGTCCCTGCTTGCCGTCATCGCGCTGGGCATACTCTATTGGGTGCAGATGGGCGTCCTGGAAAGAGAGGTCGAGCACGCCGAGCGCCTGCGCCTTGCCGAACGCCTGACCCTGGAACAGACCAGGCTGGAGAGCCAGTCCGAACATGGAACGCCGCTGCAGATCCGCCGACTCGTGAGCAGCCTTGCACTGCACCGTGGTCTGAGCCACGCCTGGCTGGTCGACGCCAACGGACAGATTCGCGCCAGCCTGAGCAGATCGGAGCTCGGGCAGCCGATGCTCGCGCATCTGCCTCTGCTGGCACCTGAAACGCGTCTTGCCGTCGCCAAGGCGCTTGCACGACGTACCCCCCAGGCCAGCATCCAGCGCCTGGAAGCCGAACAAGCCTTACTGGGCGTGGTCGCCGTCGGCCCGAGCGACACCCTCATCGTGCGCGTGGACCTTGCGCAGCCACTGGCAAGCCGTCTCGAAGCGAGCCGCCTCGATTTCATCGCCGGTGCGGCGGCATGGCTCGCCTTCGCCCTGCTCGCCGGCCTGATCACCCATCTGCTCTGGTTCCGTCGCGCCGCCCTCCTCACCCGCACCGCAGCCACGCTTGCCACCGGCGACCTCTCAGCGCGCACCCGCCTGCAGGGCGCAGACGAACTCGCGAACGTCGGTGCTGCGCTCGACGCCATGGCCGAACGGCTCGAGGCTCAGCACCTCCAGTTGCACCGCCTCGGCACGATCATCGACCACTCCCCGGTCATTGCCATCTCATGGGCAAATGCGCCGGGCTGGCCCGCCACCTTCGTGAGCAGCAACATTCGGCGCTGGGGCTACAAGCCTGAAGACTTCACCGCCGGCACACTGCACTACAGCACACTGATTCACGCCGACGATCTACCCAGGATCACTGACGACGTCGCCAGCCACTTCGCACACGGCCCGGACGCCTATACCCAGAATTACCGGCTGCGCATGGCCAACGGCCAGTGGATACACATCGAGGACCACACCTGGCTTACCCGCGACGCCAACGGCGAAGTCGTCCGCATCCAGGGCATGTTGCTCGACGTCAGCGCACGCGCAGCGCTTGCCGAGGCCCTGCATGACAACGAACAGCGCCTGCGCCTGGCCCTCGCGGCTGCCAACCAGGGGCTGTACGACCTCGATCTGCGTACGGGCCACGCCCAGGTAAGCCCGGAGTACGCCACGATGATGGGCTACGATCCGGCTACCTTCGTCGAGACCAACGCCGCCTGGCGGGCGCGGCTCCACCCGGACGATGCGGAAAGGGTGTTCAGGACTTTCGAGGACTACGTCGCCGGTCGCCTGCCCGAGTACCGCGTCGAGTTCCGCCAGCGCACCCGTGACGGACGCTGGAAGTGGATCCTCTCGCTGGGCCGTATCGAGCAATGGTCGGCCGACGGTACGCCGCTGCGCCTGCTGGGCACCCATACCGACATCGATGCAATCAAGGCGGCGGAGGCTGCACTGCGCGAAGCCAATGCCTCGCTCGAAGCCCGTGTCGCCGAACGTACGGCCGAACTGCAGGCACTCAACCAGTCGCTCGAGAGCTTCGTCTATTCGGTTTCGCACGACCTGAAGGCGCCCCTTCGCGGTGTGGAGGGCTACAGCAGACTGCTCGAAGAAGACTACGCCACGCGCCTCGATGACGAGGGGCAACTCTTCATCACCAACATCCGCAGCGGCGTGACCCGCATGGGCGAGCTCATCGACGACCTGCTCGAGTACTCGCGCATGGAGCGCCGCAGCTTGAACCTCGGTACGCTCGACCCAGCGGAGCTCGTGCGCCAACTGCTCGCGGCACGCCGGGACGAATTCGACACGAAGGGCATCCATGTGCACACCGCAATGCCCGCGCTCGAGGTCATCGCAGACCCCAACGGCCTGGGCATGGCGCTGCGCAACCTGCTGGAGAACGCCGTCAAGTTCAGCCGCAACGTGCCCGAACCGCGCATCGACATCGGTGCCCGGAGCGAAGACGGCATGGCCGTCATGTGGGTGCGCGACAACGGTATCGGCTTCGACATGAAGTACCACGACCGCATCTTCGAAATCTTCCAGCGCCTGCACCGCGTCGAAGACTATCCCGGCACCGGCATCGGCCTCGCCCTGGTACGCAAGGCCATGCAACGCATGAACGGCCGCGCCTGGGCCGACAGCAGCCCGGGCGCAGGCGCCACGTTCTACCTCGCGCTTCCTCTTGCCCCGACGCCGACAAGCGCCGAGGCCTGATCGGCTGGGGTAAGGGCCAGGATCACTCCCACTCGATCGTCGCCGGCGGCTTGCCGGAAATGTCGTACACCACCCGGTTGATGCCACGCACTTCATTGATGATGCGGTTGCTGACCTTGCCGAGCAGGCTGTGCGGCAGCTCCGCCCAGTGCGCGGTCATGAAGTCCTGGGTCTGCACCGCACGCAGCGCCACCACGTACTCGTAGGTACGGCCGTCGCCCATCACGCCCACGCTCTTGACCGGCAGGAACACCGCGAAGGCCTGGCTGGTCTTGTCGTACCAGTCGGCGGCGCGCAGCTCGTCGATGAAGATCGCATCGGCGCGGCGCAGCAGGTCGGCATACTCCTGCTTCACCTCGCCGAGGATGCGCACACCCAGGCCCGGTCCCGGGAAGGGGTGGCGATAGACCATGTCGTGCGGCAGGCCGAGCGCCACGCCGAGCTCGCGCACCTCGTCCTTGAACAGGTCGCGCAGCGGCTCGAGCAGCTTCAGGCCGAGGGTTTCGGGCAGGCCGCCGACGTTGTGGTGGCTCTTGATCGTGTGCGCCTTCTTGCTCTTGGCACCACCCGACTCGATCACGTCGGGGTAGATCGTGCCTTGCGCAAGCCACTTGGCGTTGGGGAGCTTCCCGGCTTCGACCTGGAAGACTTCGACGAACTCGCGGCCGATGATCTTGCGCTTCTGCTCAGGGTCGGTAACGCCCTTCAGGTGGCCCATGAACTGCTCGGTGGCATCGACATGCACGACCTTGGCGTGCAGGCGGCCGGCGAACATCTCCATGACCAGCTTGCCTTCGTTCAGGCGCAGCAGGCCGTGGTCGACGAACACGCAGGTGAGCTGGTCGCCGATTGCGCGATGAATCAGCGCCGCCGCCACGGACGAATCAACGCCACCCGACAGGCCAAGGATGACCTCCTCGTCGCCGACCTGATCGCGGATCTTCTGCACCGCCTCGGCGATGTAGTCGGGCATGTTCCAGTCGTGACCGCACCCGCAGATGTCGTGCACGAAGCGCGCGATCATCTCCTTGCCCTTGATCGTGTGCGTGACCTCGGGGTGGAACTGCACGCCGTAGAAGCCGCGCGCTTCGTCCGCCATTGCCGCGATCGGGGTCGATTCGTTGCTGCCGATAACCTTGAACCCGGGCGGCAGTTCGGTGACCTTGTCGCCGTGGCTCATCCACACGTCGAGCAGGCCATGGCCCTCCGCATTGGTCCGGTCCTCGATGCCCTCGAACAGCTTCGAGTGACCGCGCGCGCGCATTTCGGCATAGCCGAACTCGCGCTTGCTCGAGCTCTCGACCTTGCCACCGAGCTGGCTGGCCATGGTCTGCATGCCGTAGCAGATGCCGAGCACCGGGACGCCGAGCTCGAACACGGCCTGCGGCGCCCGCCAGTCCTCGGCTTCGTACACCGAGTTCGGGCCGCCGGACAGGATCACGCCCTGGGCGCCGAAGTTGCGCACGAATTCGTCCGATACATCGAAGGGGTGGAGTTCGCAGTACACCTGCTGCTCGCGCACACGGCGGGCGATGAGCTGGGAAACCTGGGAACCGAAGTCGAGGATGAGGATTTTCTGGTGAGCCATGGGCGCGAGCGTCTCTAGCGTCGTGAAAAAAGTAAAGGCGGCCTTGCAGCCGCCCGGGGTTTCGCAACCGCCAGATCAGCTGATCTGGTAGTTGGGCGCTTCCTTGGTGATCTGGACATCATGGACATGCGATTCGCGCATACCCGCCGAGCTGATCTGCACGAACTGCGCGCGCTCATGCATGCTGGCAATGTCGGCGCAACCCAGATAACCCATGGACGCACGCAGGCCACCGATGAGCTGGTGGATCACCGCGCCCACGGCACCCTTGTAGGGCACGCGACCCTCGATGCCCTCAGGCACGAGCTTGTCGATGTTGCCCGAGTTCTCATCCTGGAAATAGCGATCCGCCGCCCCCTTCTCCATCGCCCCGAGCGAACCCATGCCGCGATAGGATTTGTAGGAACGCCCCTGGAACAGCACCGTCTCACCCGGCGCCTCCTCGGTACCTGCGAACAGCCCCCCCAGCATGACGACATTGGCGCCGGCAGCGATGGCCTTGGCGATGTCGCCCGAAAAGCGGATGCCGCCATCTGCGATCATCGGTACGCCAGTGCCGGCAAGCGCATTGGCGACATTGTCGACCGCCGTGATCTGCGGCACGCCGACCCCTGCGACGATACGCGTGGTGCAGATGGAGCCGGGGCCGATGCCCACCTTGACGCCGTCGGCGCCGGCATCGACGAGCGCACGCGCGGCATCGGCCGTGGCGATGTTGCCACCAACGACTTCGATCTGCGGGAAGTGCTTCTTGACCCAATTCACGCGGTCGAGCACGCCTTGGGAATGGCCATGGGCAGTATCGACCACGATCATGTCCACACCGGCCTCGGCCAGGCGCTCGGCGCGTTCCTCGGTGCCTGCCCCCACACCGATGGCGGCAGCGACGCGCAGGCGCCCTTGCTCGTCCTTGGCTGCGAACGGGTGCTCGGTGGACTTCATCATGTCCTTGACCGTGATGAGGCCGCTGAGCTCACCGGCATCGTTGAGCACCAGCACGCGCTCGAGGCGATGCACGCGCAGCAGTTCGCGTGCCTCTTCGAGACTGGCCCCCTCGCGGACGGTGACAAGCCTGTCCTGCGGGGTCATGATCTCGGAGACAAGCGCATCGAGCTTGGTTTCGAAGCGGGTGTCGCGGTTGGTGACGATACCGACCACCTTACCGGCCTGGACGACGGGCACACCCGAAAAACGGTGCTGGCGTTGCAGCGCGATGACCTCGCCGACGGTCATGGTCGGCCCAATGGTGATCGGATCCTTGAGGATGCCGGACTCGTGGCGCTTGACCTTGTGCACCTCGGCCGCCTGCTCGGCAGGGGTGAGGTTCTTGTGCACCACGCCGATGCCGCCTTCCTGCGCCAGCGCGATCGCCAGGCGACTCTCGGTGACGGTGTCCATGGCTGCGGACACGAGCGGAATGTTGAGGCGGATACGGCGCGTAACCTGGCTCTGCAGGCTCACGTCGCGCGGGAGGACCGTGGAGTGGGCGGGAACGAGAAGGACGTCATCGAAGGTCAGCGCCTTCTGAATCACTCGCATGGCTTTTTTCCTTTCGACCAAATCCGTATTATACAGAGCGCCAAAGCGCCATGTAAGCCGCGCCTTCCGGAGATTTTCCATGTCGCGCCCCGCGGTAGTCCTCCTCGCACTGCTCATTGCCCTTCCCGCCTCGGCGCAGATCTACCGCTGGACGGACAGCGCCGGCCAGGTGCATTTCACCGACACCCCACCGCCCAGTGAAGACTACGCGGTGATTCAGCGTCCGCGCACGACCGCAGCGCCGGCACCTGCCGCGGTGGCGCCAGAGCCCGCCCCGGAAAGCGAGGACGAGACACCCGAAGCACAAGCGGGCCCGCAGACCACGGCCGAACGCGAGCAGGCGCTACGCAAGCGCCGCCTGGAAAAGGAAGAGGCCGAGGCCAAACAACAGGATGAGGCGGTGCGGGAAGCGGAACGCAAGCGCTTCTGCGAGGACACCGCAAACCAGATCACTGCCCTCAGGTCAGGGCAACGCGTGTCACGCTTCAATGCGCGCGGCGAACGCGAATTCCTCGACGATTCAGCCCGCGCCGCCGAGACCGAGCGCCTCGAGCGCCAGATCGCCGAACACTGCCGCTGAGCGCCTCAGGCCTGCTCTTCGGCCGGCCCGCCGCCTTTCTTCATCACCTTGCCCTCGTCGGCGCGCTTCTTGCGCACGGCCTTCGGGTCGGCGATGAGCGGACGGTAGATCTCCACCCGGTCACGGTCGCGCAGTTCGGTATCCGCCTTCACCAGCTTGGCAAACACGCCGAGCTTGTTCTTCTTGTCGAGCTCGATGTCAGGGTACTTGGCGAGCAGTCCCGAGGCCTCGATGGCCTCGCGTACGGTCGCCCCCTCGAGCAAGCTCAGTTCGACGAGTTCCTGGCGCTGCGGCAGTGCGTACACCACCTCGACATTGATCATCGCGGTCATCACGAAACCCTGGGGTAGACCTGCCCGGCACGCTTCACGAACGAATCGACGAAGGTGTTGGCAATGTGGTTGAACACCGGCCCCAGCACCTTCTCCAGCAGCTTGCTGGAAAACGCGTAGTGCAGGCTGAACTCGACCTTGCACGCGGTATCCCCGAGCGCAGTGAACAGCCAATGGCCATCGAGATGGGTGAAGGGCCCGTCGGTCAAGCGCAGGCGCATCTCGGCAGGATAGCGCTTGGCGTTCTCGGTGCTGAAATGCGCCTTGATGCCGTGGTAATTGATGTGCAGGGTGGCCGAGGTGACGGTGTCGGTGCGCTGATGCACATCGGCGCCGCCGCACCAGGGCAGGAACTGGGGGTAGTCCTCGCAGCGATCGACCAGGTCGAACATCTGCGCCGGAGTGAATTCGATGAGTACGAGCTTCTTGACGTCGGCCATGAAGGAGGAGCGGTTGCGTTGCCGGCACGGCGTCGGAAACGCGGCGCGGCCAAACTGTTAAGATGCGCGATTCTACCGCATGCGGACACCCGGTTTCGCAGCCGCGCGCGGTATCCGGGGAATCACCACACCATGAGCATCATCGAAAACCGCAAGGCCACTCACGACTACTTCATCGAGGAACGGCACGAAGCCGGCATGGTCCTCGAGGGCTGGGAAGTGAAGGCCATCCGCGCTGGACGCGCCAACATCAAGGAGTCCTACGTCGTCATTCGCGGCGAGGAGATCTTCCTGTTCGGCATGCACATCACGCCGCTCACCACGGCCTCGAGCCACGTCCGCCACGACCCCACGCGTACGCGCAAGCTCCTGCTGCACAAGAAGGAGATCGCCCGCCTGATCGGCAAGGTCGAGCGCGCCGGCTATACACTGGTGCCACTCGACATGCACTTCAAGCAGGGCCGCATCAAGCTCGAGATCGGGCTTGCCAAGGGCAAGAAGCTGCACGACAAGCGCGAGGACGAGAAGAAGAAGGACTGGGAGCGCGAAAAGCAGCGCCTGATGCGGGTGAAAGTCTGAAGCACGCGGCGCGTCACGAACTGCACGACAGCATCGAACACCCGGCCTTGTCGCGCGCCCAGTCCGGGCGCTTGGCGGCAAAGCGTTCCCGCCCCGGCTGCGCCTCGTAGGGCTTGCGCAGCACGTCGAACAGGGTCTCGAGTTCCCCGAGATCACCCTGCTCGGCGGCGTCGATGGCTTGCTGCGCCAGATAGTTGCGCGGCACGTAGAGCGGATTGACCGCGTTCATCCGAGCCCGCCGGGCCTCCACCGGCACGCCCTCCTCCGCCACCCGCACCGCGTAGCGCCGCAGCCAGGCGGCAAAGTCGCGCGCCACTGCGGCGCGGCGCGCCTCGGCGTAGAACACGCCAGCGTCGAGCCCGGTCTCGAACAAGACCGGGTCGGGTTCGGCCACGTCCAGGTCGGCGAGTCGGCGGAAAAACAGCGTCATGTCCATCTCGCCCGCCTGCAGGATACGGTGCAGTTCATCGAGCAGGTAGGCGTCGCCGTGTGTGTCATCGTCCGTCGCTCCGGCATGCCACGATGCCAGGCCGAGCTTGGCGCCCATCATCCGCCGGTATTCGGCCTCGTGCAGCTCGGCATAGCCAACCAGCGCACGCTCGAGCGGCTCGACCTGCTGCAGCACCGGATACACCGCATTGGCCAGCTGCCACAGGTTCCACTGCGCGATGCGTGGCTGATGTCCGAAGCGATAGCGCCGGCCTGCGGCGTCGGTCGTGTTCGGCGTCCACTCGGGGTCGAAGTCATCGATCCAGCCATAGGGGCCATAGTCGATCGTCAGGCCCAGAATGGACATGTTGTCGGTGTTCATCACCCCATGCACAAAGCCGACCCTCATCCAGTGTGCGAGCAACACCGCCGTTCGCCGGCAAACCTCCTCGAACCACGCCACGCGGCGCGCAACCGGGTCGCGCTCGGCAGCAAGGGCGGGAAAGTCGCGGGCGATGGTGAAGTCGATCAGGCGCTCGAGCAGGGGCTCTTCGCCGCGCGAGGCAAAGATTTCGAAATTGCCGAAGCGGATGAAGGACGGCGCCACCCGGCACACCACCGCCCCCGGCTCTGGCCGCGGATGGCCGTCGTAGAACATGTCGCGCACCACCTGTTCGCCGGTGGCCACCAGGCTGAGCGCGCGCGTGGTCGGCACGCCAAGGTGGTGCATCGCTTCGCTGCACAGGAACTCGCGGATCGACGAGCGCAGCACCGCGCGCCCATCGGCCCGGCGCGAATACGGCGTCGGCCCCGCACCCTTCAGCTGCAGTTCCCAGCGCTGGCCTTGCAGGTTGATCGCCTCGCCCAGGGTGATCGCCCGCCCGTCACCGAGCTGCCCCGCCCAGTTGCCGAACTGATGGCCACCATAGCAGGCGGCGTAGGGCTCCATGCCCGGCAGCAGCGCGTTGCCGCCGAACACCTCGGCAAACTGCTGGCTGCGGACATCCGCCTCATCAAGACCGAGGAGCGCCGCAACCTCCGGCGACCACGCCAGCAGCACCGGGGCACGTACCGGTGTCGGCTCGACGCGCGAATAGCAGGCACCATGCACCTGGCGAACATGACGCCCCAGCACCGGGTCGGCAGGCAGTTCACGCACGAAAAGGTTATCGAATCGAAGCTCTTTCATCTGAATCCGGCAAGCTCATCCACGGCGGGGATCGAAAGCGTCACGCACGACATCGGCGAACAGGTTGGCGGCAAGCACGAGCACGAACATGAACACAAAGGCGGCCGCCAGTGACCACCAGACCATCGGCTCGCGGGCAAGTTCGGCACGCGCCATGTTGATCATGGTACCGAAGCTGATCGTGGTCGGATCGACGCCGATGCCGACATAGGACAGCACCGCCTCGGCCAGCACCAGCCCGGAGAAATCCATCACCAGCGCGATCATCACGATGTGCATCACGTTGGGCAGGATGTGACGGCGCAGAATGGCCGGCGTCCTCACCCCGAAGGCGCGTGCCGCCTGGACGTACTCCAGCTCACGCAACTTGAGCGTCTCGCCGCGCAGCAAGCGGGCCAGCCCCGTCCAGCTGGTGATGCCGAGGATGAAGCACAGCGCCAGCAGGCGCGCGTCCGACCGCTCGGCGGCAGTATCGAACCACTGCGGGTTGGTGTCGATGACAACCTGCATCATCAGCACCGCAGCAGCGATCAGCAGCACGCCGGGAATGGCGTTGAGCACCGTGTACAGGTACTGCACGACATCATCCACCCAACCGCCCAGGTATCCGGCTGCAATACCGAGGGCAACCGCAAAGGGCATCATCACCAGCGTGGTGATGGTGCCGATCACCAGTGCCGTACGCACGCTCTTGAGCACGAGATACAGCACGTCCTGGCCGACCTTGTCGGTACCGAGCACGTGATACAGCGGCGCAAGCTGCAGGCAGAGGGCGACGATCAGGAGCAGGACGGCAAGCGTGAGCAGCGCCGCGCGCCACGCCAGCACCGTGCGCCCGCCGAGCACCGCCGCTGCCACCGCACCCCAGCCCAGGCCGCTTCCACGCCATACCATCGTTACCAGGAGCAGGAAGGCAAGGACCGACCACAGCGCGGCCTGCCCCACTGCGCTCAGCACCCGCGCCGCCACGTCCGCGCTGCGCTCATGCTCGGGGACCTGCAGATGGGCAGCGCCATGGACCAGCCGCGGGTAGTCGCGCACTTGCCGGCCATCCTCGAGCTCCATCGTCTCGCGCTGGTACAGGCGCCAGGCAAAGGGCGCCGAATAGGTCTTCTCGGTCTGCAGGCGCAGCGGCATCAACAGCGCATCGAGCAGGGAAAGCACCTCGGTCGAGTACTGCGCGACCGGCGTGCCCTCACCCTTGTCCTGTCTCGCGTCCTCTCCCGCGTCCTTTGCCGCGTCCTCTCCCGACGCAGTCTGGTCGGTGCCGACCGGGGCCGGCGCGCCCTCAGGATCCGCCACTGCGATCGTGGTCGCCAATGCCGGCAACAAAGGCCGGTAATGCAGGCTGTCGAGCAGGCCGACCGCAATGAAGGCGAGCAACACGGTCGCCGCCGCCATGCCGGCCGGTCGCTTGCCGACCCGGCGCCATGCGTCACGCAAGGGCGCTTGCCCGCGCACGTAGAGCGCGGCGAGCACGGCCACGCCAACGAGCAGGAAAAGCAGCGCATCGGTCCACAGCAGCACCGGCTGGAAGCCCATCGGTATTCCCCACGGCGCGCTCATTGCAGCCTTACCCTGGGATCGACCAGCGTGTAGGAAATGTCGGTCAGGATCAGACCGATGATGTAAAGCACCGACCCGATGAACACCATCGCCCTCACCACCGCAAAGTCCTGTGCGTTGATCGCATCGATCGTGTAGCTGCCCAGGCCGGGAATGGCGAAGAAGGACTCCACGAGCAGGCTGCCCATGAACAGCAGCGGAATGACCACCACCACGCCGGTCAGGATCGGGATCAGGGCATTGCGCAGCACATGACGGAACAGCACCGCGAGCTCGGACAGCCCCTTGGCGCGCGCGGTGCGCACGTAGTCCTTCGAGACCTCCTCGAGGAAGATGGTGCGATACCATCGCGCGCTCGAGCCAATGCCCGCGAGTACGCTGATAAGCACCGGCAGCACGAGGAAGCGCGCAGCATCGAGCCCGGGCGCGTAGCCGGAGATCGGCACCAGCGACCACATCTTGGACACCAGCCACTGGCCGCCGATGATGTAGAACAGGCTCGAGATCGACATCATCGCCACGCACAGCACCACACCCCAGAAATCCAGGTAGGTGGCGCGGAAGAACACCAGCAACAGAGCGAAGCTGATCGACACGACCAGGCTCAGTACGAAGGTCGGCAGCGCAATCGCCAGCGAGGGCCCCATGCGGTCGCGGATCTCCTGGCCGATATCACGCCCGTCGTCGGCGCGGCCGAACTCGAGCGCGAACATGCGCAGCGACTTGTCGAAAAAGATGGTGTCGGTGAAGCGCGCACTGCCCGCGGCCTCGGCATTGACGAACAGCGGCTTGTCATAGCCGCGATCGACCTTCCAGCGCTCGATCGCCTCGGGTGTGGCGCGCTTGACGCCGATATGCATGCGCGCCATGTCGTCGGGCGAGTTGACGACGAAGAAGAGCAGGAAAGTGAGCAGGTTAACCCCGATCAGGATCGGGATCGCGTACAGCAACCGCCGGACAAGGTAGGCCAGCATCAGCGCTCGCCTCCTTCAACCGAGGACGATGACGCCGCCGCCGGCAAGGGCGACACCGGCGCTGCGGTCGCAGTCTCGCGCCGTCGCCAATGGATCAGCGCAGGGGCGATCGCCGCAGCGAGCAAGCATGCCACCAGCGCCAACG
The DNA here is from genome assembly GCF_000310125.2 of Thauera sp. 27. Lineage (NCBI taxonomy): Bacteria > Pseudomonadati > Pseudomonadota > Betaproteobacteria > Rhodocyclales > Zoogloeaceae > Thauera > Thauera sp. 27. Next base: position 148,785 of record NZ_AMXB01000001.1, on the reverse strand, counting down.
GCCACAGCACCGGCCGGTTCCACTCGGCCCGCGCCGCCTCACGGCGTTCCACATCGAGGCGCTGGTACTGCATCGTGTTGCGCACCATCGCACCCGGCTTGCGGTTGAGCACCCAGCCATGCTGCAACGAATAGGCCTTGGGGTGGAAGGCGAAGATCCACGGCGCATCGTGCTGAAGCATCGCCACCATGCGGTCGATGATCTGCTGGCGCGCCGGGCCGTCGGGCATCGCCTTCATGCGCTCGAACAAGGCGTCGTACTCCGGGTTCTCGTAATTGGCGGCGTTCTGGCCGTTGAAGCGCACCTTGCCTTGCGCACCATGGAGCAGGAAGAGCAGGTTCTCGGGATCGGGGTAGTCGGCATTCCAGCCGAAGAAGAACAACTGCGCATTGCCCTGACGGATCTTGTCCTGGAAGCGGTTGAAGTCGGTCGGGCGGACGACGAACTGCACGCCAAGCTCGCGGAACTGCTTGGCCAGCCAGTCCGAGCGCGCCTTGTCGCCCAACGCGCCCGGGGTGGTGTCGAGATTGATGATAAGCGGCTCACCGGTACGCGCATTGCGCCCGTTTGGCCAGCCCGCCTCGGCCAGCAGCCGGCGCGCCTCGTCCACGCTGCGACGCACCGGACGCCCATCGACCTCGTCCCCGCGCCACTCGTACACCACCGGGTTGATGCCCGCCCTGCCCTCGCGGGCGCCGAAGATACCCGGCGGAATCGGACTCATGCCCGGCACCCCCCGGCCATTGAGGAAAATCGATACGAACTCCTCCATGTCGAGCGCGATCGAGATCGCCTGGCGCAGTTTGCGCGCGCGCTCCTGCTCAGCCTTCGACGGCCCGCCGCCCAGCAAGGGATCGAGCATGTTGAAGCCCAGGTAGAAGATCGACGGCGATACCGCGGTCAGCAGGCGGATACCGCGCGCCTCCATTTCCTGAGACAAGGACACGTCGCCTTGGCTGGTCAGCGTCACCGCCTGGTCGAAATTGTCCGAAGACACACCCGAGGCGTCGTAATAGCCTTGCAGGAACTTGTTCCAGTAGGGGATGCCTTCGCGCTCGCGGGAAAACACCACCTTGTCGATGAAAGGCATGGTCTTGCCGCAATCGGCCAGGCGCCCTGCCGCCGCATCGCTATCCTCGCCCTCGCACGGATAGGGCGTCCCACGGTAGTTCGGGTTGCGTACCAGCACCATGCGTGCATTCGGGTTGTTCTCAACAAGCATGTAGGGGCCGGTTCCAACCGGCCACCAGTCCAGGGTCAGGTTGCGCTCGGCCATGCCGGGCTGGGCGAAGAATCGGTCCACCTCGGGCGGAACCGGACTGAAAAAGGGCATCGCCAGCCAATACAGGAACTGCGGATAAGCGCCCTGCAGGGTGATGCGGTAAGTATGGCGATCGACCACCTCGACACCGGGCAGTTCGAAGCGGGCAAGGTCCAGCCAGCCGCCATCGCTCGCGGCAGCGACGGCGAGCGCTTCCTGCAGCGTCTTGAGCCCCGGCAGGTACTCGGCCATCAGTTCGAAGATCGGCGAGTGCAGGCGCGGATTGGCGAGACGCTTGATCTGATGCACGTAGTCGCCTGCCTCGAGCTCGCGCGTGCCGGTGTGCTCGAAGTCACCCAGGCCGCGCACCCCGCGCAGGTCCGCGGGCTGCAGGTTCATGTAGCGCGGCGCCCCCGCCTCATCGAGCGCAAACGCCGGGTGTGGCTGGTAAAGGATGCCGGGCTTGATGCGCACCTCGACCACCGTCCTGGCCGCCTTGGAGGCGTCGGCCGACACTGCCAGCTCACGACCCGAGGCATCGTAGCGGCGCAGCGTCGGCATCGCCGCCGCGGTCGCCGGTTCGAGCACGTAGGGCCGCTTGAGGTAGTGATACTGCAGCGGCGGCTCGACGATCTGGTAAAGGAAGGTCGCCTCGTCCTCGCTGTAGGACTGCACCGGATCGAGATGCTTGGGGCGCTCGGTGAACGCCGTATAGAGCACGTTGGCGCCGCGCTCCTCACCCGGGTAGGGGTCGTTCCATGCCGAGCCGCAGGCGCTCGCCACAAGGCCTGCCAGCAGCGGCACACACATCACGCACAGGTTACGACGCAGGCCGGAAAAGCGGAACACGTGCAAGGATCTGGATCAAAAGAAGGGCCGATTCTGGCAGGTTTACCGTGTCGGCGCGACCGCTGAAGCGCGCCGGACCGTTAGCCCTTGCAGCCTTGCGGCTATAATCGTGCCCTTGTCATCGGGAGTCATCGTCCATGGGTTTTCTTGCCGGCAAACGCATCCTCATCACCGGTCTGCTGAGCAACCGCTCGATCGCCTACGGTATCGCGAAGGCGATGCACCGTGAGGGCGCGGAACTCGCATTCACGTACCAGAACGAACGTTTCCAGGAGCGCGTGGCGAAGATGGCCGCGGACTTCGGCAGCGCGCTCGTGTTCCCGCTCGACGTCCAGGACGACGCCCAGATCGACGGCCTGTTTACCGCGCTCGGGCAGCACTGGGATGGCCTGGACGGGCTGGTGCATTCGATCGCCTACGCCCCGGGCGAGGCCTTGGAGGGCGACTTCCTCGACGGCCTGTCGCGTGACGCCTTTCGCGTCGCGCAGGAGATCAGCGCCTACAGCTTCCCCGCGCTGGCCAAGGCGGCGCGGCCGATGATGAAGGGACGCAAGGGGGCACTGCTCACGCTGTCCTACCTGGGTGCCGTGCGTACCATGCCCAACTACAACGTGATGGGCCTGGCCAAGGCCAGCCTCGAAGCCTCGGTGCGCTACCTGGCCGTCACCCTCGGCCCCGAAGGCACGCGTGCAAACGCCATCTCCGCCGGCCCGATCAAGACACTCGCAGCCTCCGGCATCGGCAGCTTCGGCAAGCTGCTCGCCTTCAACGAACACAACGCGCCGTTGCGCCGCAACGTGACCATCGACGAAGTCGGCAACACAGCCGCCTTCCTGTGCTCCGATCTCGCCAGCGGCATCACCGGCGAAGTCATGTATGTCGACGCCGGCTTCAACATCACCGCGCTCGGCAATCCTGCGCCCATGGACTGACGCGCCTGCGCGCGGCGATGGCGTGACCGCACCCTATAAAAAAGCCCGGCAACAGTACCGGGCTTTTTTTCGTTGCGGCAGCGCTTACCTGAAGGCCTTACTGCACCTGCAGCGCGCCCGGGCTGATCTCGACCTTGTAGCGCTGGCGCAGATCGGCTAGGAAACCGGCAAAATCACGGCCCGCGAGCAACTGCGAGTACTGCGCGGCGACCAGCTCGATACGCTCGTCGTCGCCGGCAATCTGCGGTCGCTCGACGACATCGACACGGTAGATCACGTAGTCGCCTTCGCTCGAAGCCACCCCGACGAAGGCAGGAAGCGGCTCGGCAGGCGCGGAAAACACCGCCTGCATGGCCGCTGCAGGCAGGCCCGGTGCGCCACGCTGCAGCGTACGCGCCTCGGCCCAATCCCCCTCGGCCTCGCCGCCCTTCTGCAGCGCTGCGAGCATCTCGGCTCCAGACTCGGCCGCGCGTGCGCGTGCGCGCTCCAGCCTCAGCTCGTCGGCAATGCGCGTGCGCACCTCTTCCAGCGGCAAGCGCTTGGCAGGCTCGGAGGCCTTGACCCGTGCCGACACCAGCGTGCCGTTGCCGATCTCGATCGCTTCGGTGTTGCGGCCCTTGTTCAGCGACTCATCGCCGAACAGCGCGCTCCGCAGACGTTCGTTGGCGAACGGGCCACTACCTTCAGCACGCGACATCCAGTCGGTGGTCAGCACCTCGAGTCCAAGCAATTCTGCAGCCGGCGCCAGGCTGTCGGACTGCTCGTACACCGTGTTGGCGAACTGCTCGGCAAGCTCTGCAAAACGCCGGCCGGCGGCCGCGCCGCGCAGCTCGGCGACGATCTCGTCACGCACTTCTTCCAGCGCCTTGATCGTGGCCGGCTTGATGTCGGTCACCTCGATGACATGGACGCCAAACTCGCTGCGCACCGGGTCGCCGATTTCGCCTTTGCTCTGGGCGAAGACCGCGTCTTCGAAGGCGCCCACCATCATGCCCCGGCCAAAGAAGCCAAGGTCGCCGCCCCGCCCTGCAGAACCCGGATCCTGGGACTGCGCGCGGGCGATCTCGGCAAAGCGCTCGGGCTGCGCGCGCAGGGTATCAACCAGCGCACGCGCCTCGGCCATCACCTTGTCGACCTCGGCTGCATCGGCAGCGGCGTCAAGGGAGAGCAGGATGTGTCGGGCCTGGCGTTCCTCGGCCACGCCGAAACGGCCCTGGTTGCCTTCGTAGAAGGCCTGGACCTCGTCGTCGGCCACCTCGATGCCGCGCTCGACCGCAGCGCGGTCGAACAGCAGGTACTCGGCCTGCACCCGCGCGGGTTGCTCGAAACGAGCGGCGTTAGCCTCGTAGTAGGCCTTCACTTCGTCGTCGGTGATGCTCACATCGGCGGCAAAGCGGCTGACCGGGAAGCGCAGCTCGCGAATCCGGCGCTCCTCGAGCTGAGCCGCCAGGAAGCGCTGAGCCGACGCCTGCGGCACGATCCCGGCGTCGCCGACCGAGGCGACGATCTGCTGGATGCGCACATCCTGGGCCACCCTGGCCTCGAAGCTGGCAGGCGTCATGCCCTGAGCACGCACCAGCATCTCGTATCGCTGCAGCGAGAAACGACCGTCTTCCTGGAAGGCCGGCACGGCGGCGATCGCCTCCTGCAGTTGCTGCGGCGTTACGACGAGCCGGTTCTCCGCGGCGTAGAGCGCGAGCACACGCTGGTTGATGAGGTTGTCGAGCACGACTCTGCGGAGCTCGGTCGATTCGAGCAGCGCGCGATCGACCTGGCCACCCGCACTCTGGCGCAGTCGGTCCTGCTGTTCGCGCAGGGCCTGGTCGAACTCGAAGGCACTGATGCCCGTACCCGCGACCTTGGCCACTTCGTTACCGGTGGGCGAGTCGCTGAAATAGGCATCCATGCCAAAGAAGGCAAAAGGAACGATGAGGATCGCCAGAATGACCTGGGCGACACGCTTGTTGCTGCGAATGGTTTCGAACATCTCGATTTCCGCGAGGGACTCAGGAAAGGGCCCGGGCATGCATGCACTGCGGGGGCGGAACCGCCGGGCGCCCGGATCAAGCCCGCGAGTTTAACGCATCCACCGCTCAATCAGGCGCGGGCGTGCACGATGCCTCAACAAGCGTGCATCACTGCCCTTTATACTGCGCGCGATGAAACCGGCCCCGGCGCTGCCCTATCTCCTCTCTGTCGTCATCCTTGCGCTGGCATACGCGGTGGCGGGCTGGCTCAGCCTGAACATGGCGATCCCGCCCGGATACGCCGTGCCCGTGTTCCCGGCCGCTGGCATTGCAATTGCTGCACTGCACATCTACGGCAGGCGTCTGTGGCCCGGCGTACTGCTCGGTTCGCTCGCGGTGCAGGCTCTGGCAGGCGCTGCCGTCGGTGCCACCAGCCCCCTTGTCTCAGTGCTTGCGCTCGCGCCCGTCGCCGCGGCATTGCAGGCGGTACTGGGCGCCTGCCTCATCGACCGATTCATTGGCCGCAAGAGTGCCTTCGACGACACCGCGAGCATTCTGCGCCTGCTCGCCCTGATCGCCCCCGCGAGCTGTCTCGTCTCGGCAACCGTCAGCACGCCACTGCTGGTGCAGGAAGGCCTGATCGCCCGCGAGGACCTGTTCTTCAACTGGTGGAACTGGTGGCTCGGCGACACGCTCGGCGTGATCATCGCCACCCCCTTGATGCTGGTGCTGTTCGGTCGCCCGGCGGCGGACTGGCGCAGCAGGCGCAATGCAGTGGCCGTTCCGCTGCTCGTTGCCCTGGCGATGCTGAGTATCGCCTTCAAGCAGGTCATCTCATGGGAGGAGAACCGCATCCACGCGCAATTCGAGCGCGACGCGCACCTCCTTGCCACCCAGGTCCAGCGCAGGTTCGACGCCCAGATCGACATGATGCTGTCGATCAGCGGCCTGATCAGCAACAGCGATCAGATCACCCGCGATGAATTCAAGGCCTTCGTCAGCCCCTGGCTGCACCGCTACCCCGGCACCCAGAACTTTGCCTGGAACCCGCTCGTACGCAACGACGAGCGCGAAGCGTTCGAGGCCGTCATGCGGGAGGACACCCCCGGCTACCGCATCCTCGACCGTGACTTCCAGGGCCAGACCTTTCCAGCCGCTCAAGCCGCGCGCTATTACCCGATCGCCTTCGTCGAGCCCAGAGAAAGTAACCTGAGCGTGATCGGCATGAGCCCCTACGCGCTACCCGCAGCGGCAGTGGCCATCGAGACAAGTCAGCGCAGCGGTCGCCCGGTGGCGAGCGACCCCTTCCGTCTGGTACAGGAGCGTGACGACCAGCGCGGCATGGTCGTCTATCTCGCCACACTTGCACCAGGCTGGAACGAGGCCACTGCGCGCACTGGCGAACGACGCAGCGGGATCGTGTCGGCAGCCTTTCGCATGGACGACGCGATTGCGAGCGCACTCGACCCCAGACTGGCTGCGCTCATCGAACTGTGCCTGATCGACCGCTCGGGTGGCGCCCCGGGCACACGCCTGAGCGGAACGCCCGGCTGCGAAGGTCCGGGCTGGCTGGAGCGTAAAGTGCGGCATGCCCACGCGTTCGAGTTCGGCGAGCGTCCGCTCGAAGTCCTGTTGAGGGCAACACCCGCCTATCTGCTCAGCCTGCGCAGTTGGGCCGCATTGGGCACCGTCGTCGTCGCCCTGCTTGCCACCGCCCTGCTCGGCGCCTTCCTGCTGATAAGCTCCGGCAACACGCGCCGCATTGCCGCGCTGGTCGAACGCCGCACGCAGGAACTCGAAGCCACCCATGCCGACCTCCACGACAAGCAGGCTGCACTCAACGAAGCCATGCGAATCGCACAGATGGGTAGCTGGGAGAGCTTCGACGGTCTGCGCGGCCTGCGCTGCTCGCATGGGCTGCACGGCCTGCTCGGCCGCCAGCAGGCCGAGCTGAGCTCGATCGACGACATCGTCGCCAGCTTCCGTGAGGACGACCAGAGCGCGCTGCGCGAAATCATCGACGAGCTTACGCAGGCTGCGGGCCTGCGCACCATCGACTGCCGTACGCTGAGCGAACCGCCACGCGTACTCCACCTGCAGATCGAGAGCGAATGGTCGGAGCATGGCCTGGGACGCCTGCGCGGCATCCTGCAGGACGTTACCCGAGCCCGAGAATCAGAGGCGCACATCCACTACCTGGCGCGCTTCGACACCCTGACCGGACTGCCGAACCGCAGCGCATGGCTCGAACACGGTGCGGTCGCGCTGCGCAGCGCGACCCGTCACCACGACCGTTTCGCCGTGCTCTTCCTCGACCTGGACAACTTCAAGACCATCAACGACTCACTCGGCCACGCCATGGGCGATCGACTGCTGGAAACAGTCGCACACCGCCTGAGCGCATGCGTACGCGCCGAGGATCAACTCGCGCGTCTGGGCGGCGACGAGTTCGTGGCCCTGCTGCCACGCATCGCCGGACCGACCGATGCTGCCGCCGTCGCACGCAAGATGCTCGACGTCCTTGCCGCAACGATCGAGCTTGATGGTCATGAGCTTCGCCCCTCGGTCAGTATCGGGATCGCCCTCTTTCCCGAGGACGGTGACACCGTCGAGATCCTGCTCAAGCACGCCGACACGGCGATGTACGGCGCAAAGGCCGCTGGTCGCAACAACTTCCAGTTCTTCACCGCGGACATGAACGTACGCGCCACCGAGCGCCTCCTGCTCGAGAACGCGCTGCGCCGCGCAATTGCCACAGACCAGCTCAGCTTGCACTACCAGCCCCAGATCGATACGCGCAGCGGACGCACCATGGGTTGCGAAGCGCTCGTACGCTGGAACGACCCTGCCCAGGGGCCGATTTCACCTGCCCGCTTCATCCCTGTTGCGGAAGACTCCGGCCTGATCATTCAACTCGGTGACTGGGTCTTGCGCGAGGCATGTCGGCAACAGGTGCGTTGGTCGCAGGCCGGGCTGGGCGAGGTCTGTATTGCCGTCAACATCTCGGCACTGCAGTTCCGGCGTGCCGAATTCGTCGATAGTGTGGTCGCCATCCTGCAGGAAACGGGCGCTTCGCCGAGCGCGATCGAGCTCGAGATCACCGAAAGCGCGCTGATGCAGCCGGGTGAGCAGCTGCTGGAGCGCCTGCACCAGCTCGTCGGCCACGGCCTCAGCCTGGCCCTTGACGATTTCGGTACCGGTTACTCTTCGCTTGCCTACCTGAAGCGCCTTCCCATCGCCCGCCTGAAGGTGGACCAGAGCTTCGTCGCCGACCTGCCAGGCGACCCGGAGGACGCCGCTGTCGTGACCGCCACCTTGTCGATGGCGCGCGACCTGGGTCTCGAGGTCGTCGCCGAGGGAGTTGAAACCCAGCAGCAGCGCGCCTTCCTGTGCGAACGCCAGTGCACGCTGATGCAGGGCTACCTGTTCTCGCGCCCACTGGCGGCAGACGACTTTGCCGGCTGGCTGAAGGTACACCCGCCGGCCTGACCCGCCTCAGCGCTGGACGCGCTCGAACTCCAGCCTCCCGGCAGGAGCATCGACACGCACCGTGTCCTTGGCGGCAAACCGGCCCTCGAGAATCGCCTTGGCGAGCGGGTTCTCGATGTACTCCTGGATCGCACGCTTGAGCGGACGTGCGCCGAACACCGGATCGAAACCCGCGCTCGCCAGCTCGGCGAGCGCCGCATCGGTAACCTCCAGGCCCATCTCCAGCCTGGCCAGGCGCTTCTCCAGGTACTGCAACTGGATGCGGGCAATGCCGGCGATGTGCTCTTCGTCGAGGGCGTGGAAAACGACCACTTCATCGATACGATTGATGAACTCGGGGCGGAAGTAGGTCTTCACCTCGGCCATTACGGCAAGCTTGATCACGCCGTAATCATCACCCGCCATCGCCTGGATCATCTGGCTGCCGAGGTTCGACGTCATCACGATCACGGTGTTCTTGAAGTCCACCGTGCGCCCCTGCCCGTCGGTCATGCGGCCGTCGTCGAGTACCTGCAGCAGCACGTTGAACACATCCGGGTGCGCCTTCTCGACCTCGTCGAACAGGATCACGCTGTAGGGCTTGCGCCGCACCTGCTCGGTGAGGTAGCCGCCCTCCTCGTAGCCGACGTAGCCCGGCGGCGCACCGATCAGGCGTGCGACCGAGTGCTTCTCCATGAACTCGCTCATGTCGATGCGGATCAGGTGTTCCTCGGAATCGAACAGGAAATTCGCCAGCGTCTTGCACAGTTCGGTCTTGCCCACGCCCGTCGGGCCAAGGAAGAGGAATGAGCCATAGGGGCGGTTCTCGTCCGACAGGCCGGCTCGCGAACGCCGGATGGCATCGGCCACCAGGCGCACGGCCTCGTCCTGGCCCACCACGCGCTCGTGCAGCTTGTCCTCCATCTTCAGCAACTTGTCGCGCTCGCCCTGCATCATCTTGCTCACCGGGATACCCGTGGCGCGCGACACCACCTCGGCAATTTCCTCGGTACCGACCTGGGTGCGCAAGAGCTTGTTGGGCGTGGCGCTCTCGCCCGCCTGCTCGGCCATCTTCAATTGCCCCTCGAGCTGAGGCAGCTTGCCGTACTGCAGCTCGGCCACCTTGTCGAGCTGGCCCTTGCGCTGGAACTCGGCCATCTGCGCGCGCAGGGCGTCGATCTCTTCCTTGATATGGGCCGAGCCGGCGACCTTGGCCTTCTCGGCCTTCCAGATCTCTTCCAGATCGTTGTACTCGCGCTGCAGCTTGGCGAGCTCATCCTCGATCAACTGCAGGCGCTTCTGCGAAGCCTCGTCCTTCTCCTTCTTCACAGCCTCGCGCTCGATCTTGAGCTGGATCATGCGGCGGTCGAGCTTGTCCATGACCTCGGGCTTGGAGTCGATCTCCATCTTGATCCGCGCGGCTGCCTCGTCGATCAGGTCGATCGCCTTGTCGGGCAGGAAGCGGTCGGTGATGTAGCGGTTGGACAGCTCGGCCGCAGCCACGATGGCCGGGTCGGTGATGTCGACACCGTGGTGGATCTCGTACTTCTCCTGCAGGCCACGCAGGATGGCGATGGTCGCCTCCACGGTCGGCTCTTCGACCAGCACCTTCTGGAAGCGACGCTCGAGCGCAGCGTCCTTTTCGATGTACTTGCGATACTCGTCCAGCGTAGTGGCGCCGATGCAGTGCAGTTCTCCACGGGCGAGCGCGGGCTTGAGCATGTTGCCCGCATCCATCGCGCCTTCGGCCTTGCCGGCGCCCACCATGGTGTGGATCTCGTCGATGAAGAGGATGATGCGACCTTCGTCCTGCGCGATCTCCTTCAACACCGCCTTCAGGCGCTCCTCGAACTCGCCACGGTACTTGGCACCGGCCAGCAGCGCCGCCATGTCGAGCGACAGCACCTTCTTGCCCTTGAGCGTCTCGGGCACCTCGTCGTTGACGATGCGCTGCGCCAGGCCCTCGACGATCGCGGTCTTGCCCACACCCGGCTCGCCGATCAACACCGGATTGTTCTTGGTGCGGCGCTGCAGGATCTGGATCGCGCGGCGGATTTCGTCGTCGCGGCCGATCACCGGGTCGAGCTTGCCGCTGCGAGCACGCTCGGTGAGGTCGAGGCAGTACTTCGACAGCGACTCACGCTGGCCCTCGGCATCCTGGCTGCCTACGCTGGCACCGCCACGCACGGCCTCGATTGCGGCCTCGAGCGCCTTGCGTGCAAGGCCATGTTCCTTGAGCAGCCGGCCCGCTTCGCCCTTGTCATCGGCGAGCGCGAGCAGGAACATCTCGCTGGCGATGAACTGGTCGCCACGCTTCTGGGCTTCCCGATCGGTGATATTGAGCAGGTTATTGAGGTCGCGGCCGATGCTGACCTCGCCGCCATGGCCTTCGACCTTGGCCAGGCGGCCAATGGCCTTGCCGACAGCGCTCTTGAGCGGCGGCACATTGACCCCGGCGCGTTGCAGCAGCGACACGCTGCCGCCATCGTCCTGCTCGAGCAGCGCCTGCAGCACGTGCAAGGGCTCGATGAACTGCTGGTCGTTGCCGACGGCGATGCTTTGCGCATCGGCGAGGGCCTGCTGGAACTTGGTGGTGAGCTTGTCGAAGCGCATGACGGACATCCTCGGGATTCGTTGAACTGAACCCTATGTGGGGCGTATCGGCCGCGGTTCAAGGGGCGACTCAGGGCTCCATCCTGCGTTCGCCCGCAATCTCGGGGTAACGTACGTAGTCCACCAGGTCCTGAATCTCCTGCGGCGGCGGCTTGGTCAGCAGGCTCACCACCACGATGGTGACGAAGCCCAGCGGTACGCCGAACACCCCGGCCGAGATCGGATTGATGTCGAACCAAGCGTTGGCCATCGAGCCGCCGAAGAACGCATGCGTGCGTACTACGTAGAGGAGCGTAACCGACAGGCCGACGAGCATGCCTGCGACCGCGCCCGGCCGGTTCGCGCGTTTCCAGAAAATGCCAAGCACCAGCGCCGGGAAGAAGGCCGAGGCGCCGATCGAGAACGCGAGCCCGACCATGAAGAGGATATTGTCCGGGCGCAACGAGGCCACCCAGGCAGCGACCACCGCCACCACCAGCAGTTGGGACTTCGAGATCACCAGCCGGCGGTGGGCGCTCGCCTGCGGGTTGACCACCTTGTAGTACAGGTCATGAGAGAGCGCATTCGATATCGTCAGCAACAGGCCGTCGGCGGTCGACAAGGCTGCCGCCAGGCCACCTGCGGCGACCAGGCCCGACACCACGTAAGGCAAGCCGGCAATCTCGGGCGTCGCGAGCACGATCACGTCGGTATTGATCCGCAGCTCTGCGAGCTGCAGGATGCCATCGCCGTTGAGATCCTCGATCCTGACCAGGCCGACCTTGCCCCAGGACGCCACCCAGTCGGGCAGGATGCTCAGGCTCGAGCCGACCACGTTGTGATAGACCTCCCACTTTGCGAACACGGCGTAGGCCGGCGCGGTCACGTAGAGCAGGAAGATGAAGAACAGCGACCACATCACCGATCGCCGCGCCTCCATCACCCCCGGCGTCGTGTAGTAGCGCATCAGGATGTGCGGCAGCGCCGCAGTGCCCACCATCAGCACGAACATCAGGGCGAGGAAGTTGTTGCGCGCCACGCGCGATTCGTGCTCGTCTTCCCCCGGGTGGGCCTCGGCATGCCGAGGCGGCGGCTTCGAGCGCTCGAGCGCTTCGGCACGCGCACGGGCCCACACCTGCTGGGCCTCGGCGGGGCTGCGTGGCAGATCGCGCAGCGCCCGCTCGGTGAGCGCAATCTCGCGCGCCGGGGCATCGTTCAGGCGCATGTCGTTGAGACGCTCGATGAGTACGCGGCGCTCGATCTCCAGCGACTCGGGCAGCGCCTCCAGCATCGCGCTGTAGTTCTGCGCACGCTGGCGGTACATGGCGCGCACCTCGACCTCGGCCGGCGCCTGTAGCAGGTGATCCTCCTGTGCGCTGATCTGCTGCAGCACCGTCCCGTACACTGCCTGCGGAATCGGTATCCCGGTCAGCTTGTAGGACAGGATCACCACCGGAACCAGATAGGCGATGATCAGGATCACGTACTGCGCAACCTGGGTCCAGGTCACCGCGCGCATCCCCCCCAGGAAGGAACACACCAGGATCCCCGCCAGTCCGATGAAGAGCCCGATCTCGAACTCGACGCTGACGAAGCGGCTCGTCACCAGCCCCACCCCATAGATCTGCGCGACCAGATAGACGAAGCTTGCGAGCACCGCTGCGGCAAGCCCGACCAGGCGAGCGACGTTGCCCTGGTAACGCGCGCCGAGGAAGTCGGGGATCGTGTATTGGCCGAACTTGCGCAGATAGGGGGCGAGCAGCAAGGCCACGAGCACGAAACCGCCCGTCCACCCGGTCACGAAGGCCAGGCCCTCGAAGCCGCTGAAATAGAGCGTGCCGGCCAGGCCGATGAACGAGGCCGCGCTCATCCAGTCTGCAGCGGTGGCCATGCCGTTGAACATGGCCGGTACCCTCCGCCCGGCGACGTAGTACTCGGACACGTCGGAGGTCCGGCTCATGACGCCAATGCCGGCATAGACGGCAATGGTGACGAACAGGAAGACGTGGCCGATGACCCGCTCGGACAGGCCAAGGTACTCGCCCACCGCAAGCAGGACCACGAACAGCGCGAAGGTCCCCGTATACCAGCCGTAGTAACGCCTGAGCTGGCGGTTGAAGCCGGCGTTGCGCCTCAATCCGGGCCTCCGCGGGCAAGGCCGGCACACGCCATCAGTACTTGATCCGCGCGTAGTAGGTCTTCTCGGCGGCCTCGCGTGCCTCGCGCAAGGTTCGTATGCCGCGCTCCGCCAGCAGCGGAACGAGCTTGAGGAACACTTCTGCGGTCACGATCGCGTCACCCAGCGCAGTATGACGACCGATGATGGTCAGGCCCATGCGCTCGGCAATCGCCTCGAGCCTGTGCGACTCCTGATTGGGGTGGATCACCGCAGACAGCAACAGCGTGTCGATGACCGGCTGGTCGAACTTCAGCCCCGTCTGCGCCTCCTTGAGCTGCAGGAAACGCATGTCGAACGCAGCGTTGTGCGCGATCAGCACGGTATCGGCAGCAAAGGCGTGGAAGGCCGGCAGTACCTTGTCGACGGTCGGCTGGCCACGCAACATGTCCGAGGTAATGCCGTGGATCTTGGCCGATTCGGCCGCAAGCGGACGCTGCGGGTCGATGAGCTGCTCGAACGATTCGCTGCGCAGCAGCTTGCCGTTGAGGATGCGGGTGGCGCCGATCTGGATGATCTCGTCGCCCTGGGACGGATTCAGGCCAGTGGTCTCGGTGTCGAAGACGGTGTAGGTCAACTCAGAGAGCAGGCGGTCCTCAAGGCCATGGGATCGGTCAGACCAGGCAAAGAGGTCGAAATCGTAGTACTCCGGCCGGCTCTCGCCACGCAGGTAGTTGTCGACGACTGCCGCTTCCTGCGGCGTGGCCGCGGGCAGCACAATGCGGAAGAACGCGCGGTGACGCACCTTCTCGCGCTCGAGCCACATCTCGCCATCATGGCGATCGATGACGTCGCGCACCGTGAGCGGACTGCTTTCGCCCTCGATCTGCATCGGTTCGAGTTCCCAGCTCATCACCGTCTCGGTGCTCATGGCCTGCCCTTGCCAGATGAGGTCGAGATGCAGCAGGCGGCCCGAGCCGCTGAGCCGGAAGCGGATCTCTCGCACCTCGAACTCGTCGGACAGACGGCTCGCCAGGTAAGTAATTGCCTGCATGAGCGAGAAGCTGTCGACCTTCATCCACAGCGACTCGTCGACCTCCTCGAGCTTGGTGCGTAGCGAAATGCGGCTCTCGATGCGCCGCTGCACCGCCGAGATCAGGTCGGCGCCGAGCATCTCCTCCAACGGCCAGCGCGCCTTGAGCGAGTCGGCAAACTCGTTTGCGGTCTGGTTGAGACGGCTTCCCATTGCCTCGACCTCATCGCGGATCACACCACGGAAGCGCTGGCGCATCTCATCCGGCAAATCGGCATAGTCGAGCATCTCGGCCGCCGCGCGCACGTTCGCCAGCGAGGCGCGATTGCCTTCGGTCAGCGAATGCAGCATCTGATCGCGACGCGACTCGGTCTCGAAGTTGCGCGTGATGTTGTCGAGCATGAGGATGAAGCCGGTCAGTGTGCGTTCGGGCGCAACGGCCGGCTCGCTGTCCGCCGCTTCGGCTGCGGCACTGCCTTGCGTCGGCTCGACCACCGCCACTGCATCGGCCGCAGCATCGCTGCGCGGGGGGCGATCACCGACAGCACCGGGGCCATCTGCACGCGCAGCAGTTGCCCCGCCTTGGTGGTGGTGACGAAATTGGCCTGCGGCTGCGCAACACCGCGGCGCAGGCGCTGCTGGATGGTGTCGAGCGCGTGCGCAATGAGGTTGCGCTCGAATACGCCGTAGATCGATCGCCCAAGGCCGATCAGCTCACCGCCACCGGCAACAGCCGGCGCATCCGAGAGCGCTCTGAACTGCGTGCGCGCACGGTTGTTGTAGAGCAGGATACGGCCATCGAGATTGCACACGACCACGCTCTGCGTGAGCTCGGACATGAGTGCCGCCAGGCGGTTCTTCTCGAGCTCGACGGACTCCTTCGCGCGCGTGATCTGCGCCTCGACGTCGGTCAGCAACTCGTCACGCTGGGTGGCAAGCTCGTTGGCGGCGACTGCAAGCGCCTGCACTTCGGGCGGCCCATCGGGCTGCACTCGAAAGCCACGATTGGCTCCCAGCATCAGGCGCAGGTGTTCCGACATGCGCAGCAGGCCCTGCACGTACTGCCGAAACAGCGCGCGCACCACACCCACGCCGGCCGCAAAGCCCAGCGCCGTGAGCATCGTCCCCAGGGTCAGGTGGGGGGCGATCACCTGGATCAGCTGCTGGCGCCCCTCGTCCTGTGTCTCAACCCAGATGATCAGCGCTGTCAGCAGAAAAGGGCCGGTCATGAGCAGGAACAGCACGATCACCGCGAGTACGAAACGCGTACGTGCCTGCATCGATCAGCCCTCCAGCAGGCTGCGTACCTTTTCCACCAGCTCCTTGGTGGAAAAGGGCTTGGTCATGTAGGCGTCTGCCCCCAGGGCGAGGCCCTTGGCAACTTCGGTGTCGCGCCCCTTCGCGGTCAGCATCAGGATGCGCACCGACGCCAGCGCCGGATCAGCCTTGATTTCCTGGCAAACCTCGAAACCACTCTTCTTGGGCATCATTACATCGAGCAGGACCAGATCAGGCTGGTCGGCGCGGATGCGCTGCACGGCCTCCTCACCGTCATTGGCGATCGCCACCTCGAAGCCTTCGCGCTTCATGAGGAACTCGAGCGAAATGACGATGTTCTGCTCATCGTCGGCAATCAATATTTTCTTGTTCATTCAGACTCCTCCCCGCCACTATTCTAATTCATTGAGCCCGGCCGCCGCAGCCAACGGCAGTTCGAACGAGAAGGTCGCCCCCTCGCCCGGCGTCGACTCGAGCCACAGCCGGCCGCCGAAATGCTCCACGATCTGCAGGCTGATCGGCAGCCCAAGTCCGGTCCCTTGCGGGCGCGAGCGCTCGTCGCCGCCCTGCCGGAACTTCTGGAAGATCACCGGGAACAGCCCGGGATCGATACCCGGGCCGTTGTCCTTCACATCGACGCGCAACTGCCGGCCATCGCAGCGCAGGCTCACGTCGACGCGACCATCATGCTGCGGCACGAACTTGGCAGCATTCGACAACAGGTTGAGCATGACCTGCAGCAGGCGGTCGTGGTCCGCCCGGATGAGCGGCACCCCCTCTGCAAGATCGAGGTGCACCTCGGCGCCGCGGTCACGGAACAGTTGCATGGTGGCGTCCACCGAATGCTGGACCAGTTCGTGCATATCGACGTCGGTGTTATGCCACTCGGCATGACCCGACTCGATCTTGGCCATGTCCAGAACCTGGTTGACCAGGCGCGTGAGGCGCACCGTCTCGGACACGATGATGCCGAGGAAGCGCTGCCTGTCGTCGACGGAAATGTCCGGATCGTCGACCATCATCTCGGAGAAGGCGCGGATCGAGGTGAGCGGCGTGCGCAGCTCGTGCGTCACCGACGACATGAAATCGTCCTTGAGCCGATCGAGCTCCTTGAGCTGCTCGTTGGCCGCGCGCAGTTCGGCAGTCGCCGCCTCCAGCGCCAGCGACTTCTCCTCGAGCTTGTGCGAGTAAGCGCGCACCTGCGAGGCCTCATCGAGGATATCCATCACTTCGCCAAGGCCGAACGGTTCCTCCTGCACCACCGTGGCCACCATGACCCGAGCCGAGGCACTGCCGATGGCACCGGCGAGCAGGGACTCCGCGAAGTGGGCCAGGTCGGGGTCGGCCTTGAGCTGGTCGATGCGCTCGTAGCCATGTGATCGCGCGTACGCGCCAAACGCCTCCTCGGTGCGGCGCTGGCCGAGAAAGCGGGCCACCAGCGGGAGCAACTCGCGCACTTCGGCCCCGGTCCGCCAGAAACTGGTCGGCGCCGCCTCGCCGCGCCGGAACACGTCGACGAACAGCGCCCCCTGGGTCGCCTCCGCACCGGTCGGAACCCGTAGCAGCGACACCAGCACATAGCAGCCGATGTTGGCGAGCAGGCTCCAGAACAAGGCATGGCTGATGTTGTCCCAGCCGCTCAGGCCAAAGAGTTGCTCGGGCCTGAGCAGGGAGAGCCCGAACAGGCCCTGCTCCATGAAGCCAGGGTCCAACCAGCCCGACTTGGCGAACGAGGGCAGCATCAGCGTGTAGCCCCACACCAGGAAGCCCGCCAACAGACCGGCCAGAGCCCCCTCCCGGGTTCCGCCACGCCAGTACATGCCGCCCAGCATTGCCGGCGCGAACTGGGCGACCGCGGCGAAGCTGATCAGGCCGATGCTCACCAGCGCATAGGCCTCGCCGGCCAGGCGGAAGTACACATAGCCCAGCAAGAGCACGACGACGATCGCCCCACGGCGTATGCCGAGCAGCAGCCCGGTGAGATCGCGTTCGCCCGCGAGGTTGAGCCTGCGACTGCGCAGCAGCATCGGCATCACCAGGTCGTTGCAGACCATGGTCGATAGCGCGATGGCCTCCACGATGACCATGCCTGTGGCCGCCGACAGGCCGCCGATGAATACGAACAGTGCAAGCGCAGCGTTGTCGTGCGCCAGCGGCAGCGAGAGCACGAAGGTATCCGGGTCGACCGTACCCTGGCCGAAATGCAGCAGACCACCGAGCGCAATCGGGATGACGAAGATGTTGATCGCCAGCAGGTAGGCCGGGAACGCCCAGGTGGCACGGCGCAGGTGCTGCTCGTTGACGTTCTCGACCACCGCGATCTGGAACTGGCGCGGCAGGAAGATGATCGACAGCATCGCCAGCAACACGTGGGCGAACCAGCCCCCGTAGCCCAGCCGCCCGGCGCTGTCGAAGGCAAGCACACCTGCAAGGTCGGGCGCCGCCATCGCCCGCGCGTAAAGGTCTCCAAAACCGTCGTAGAGCCAGTAGGTGACGTAGACGCCGACGGCGAGGAAAGCGAGCAGCTTGACCATCGACTCGAACGCAATCGCCGCCACCATGCCTTCGTGGCGCTCGGTGGTATCGAGGTGGCGGGTGCCGAACAGCACGGTGAACGCAGCAAGCGTAAGGGCGATGTAGAGCGTGCTGTCCCGCCACCAGCCCGCGGCGGTGGCAGCGACGGCCTTGGACTCCGGGTCATAGCCGCCGACCAGCAGCGCGTAACCCGTCGATATTGCCTTGAGCTGGAGTGCGATGTAGGGAACGATACCGACCACCGCGATGACTGTGACCAGGCCACCGAGCAGATGGCTCTTGCCGTAGCGCGAGGCGATGAAGTCCGCGATCGAGGTGATACGGTAGCTGCGCGCGATGCGGATCATCTTCAGCAGCACCAGCCAGGCCAGTGCCAGCCCCAGCGTGGGACCGAGATAGGTGGGCAGGAAGGAAATGCCCCCCGACGCGGCGCGGCCGACGCTGCCGAAGTAGGTCCATGCGGTGCAATAGACCGCCAGTGACAGGCTGTAGACCCAGGGGTTGGAAATGATCGAGCGCCCTTGGTCGGCGCGGCGGTCGCCAAAATAGGCAACCGCAAACAACAACAGCAGATAGGCGAACGAGACGCCGACGATCAGCCAGCCCGGCAGCATCGCGCCCTCCCCATCAGCGCGCGCCCCGCTCGACGATCCAGGCCACCGCGACGATCAGCGCAAGCCATGTGCCGAACAGGTAGACGTGCAGCAACGGCAGTCCGAACAGGCTCAACGGCCGGTCGAACAAGGACAGGATCGGATAATTGAGCAACAGCATGCCGGCGATGAACACGGCCACCAGGCGCTGCCCGGCCAGTCCCTTGCGCATCATGACCTCCCATGATGTCGGCCCTGCCACAATGGCGAACGCGCCGCCCCGCTCTTGCAGGCGGGGTCGGCGCTTCGCACGATCAGGAAGCACGCATTGCGCGTGCCCGGTCTCCCCCCATGTGCCCGGATACGTGCCCGGGCCTCCCCCTGTCGTTCATTGGCGGCCGGACCCGCAGGCCCGGCCGTGTCGGATCAGCCCTTGAGCTGTTCCAGGATGGCCGGGTTCTCCAGCGTCGAGGTGTCCTGCGTGACATCCTCGCCCTTGGCCAACTGGCGCAGCAGGCGGCGCATGATCTTGCCCGAGCGCGTCTTGGGCAGGTTCTCGCCGAAGCGGATGTCCTTGGGCTTGGCGATCGGGCCGATCTCGTGGCCGACCCAGGCCTGCAGCTCCTTGATCACCTTGGCCGCTTCGTCGCCGGTCGGGCGTGCGCCCTTGAGCACCACGAAGGCCACGATGGCTTCGCCGGTCACATCGTCCGGACGACCGACCACGGCAGCTTCCGCCACCTTCTCGTGGGCCACCAGGGCGGACTCGATCTCCATCGTGCCCATGCGGTGACCGGAGACGTTCAGCACGTCGTCGATACGACCGGTGATGGTGAAGTAGCCCGTCTCGGCGTCACGGATGGCACCGTCGCCCGCGAGGTAGAGCTTGCCCTTGAAGTCCTCGGGGTAGTAGGTCTTCTTGAAGCGGTCCGGGTCGCCCCAGACGTTGCGGATCATCGACGGCCACGGCTTGGTGACCACGAGGATGCCACCCTGACCCCAGGGCACCTCGGTACCGGTTTCGTCCACCACTGCCGCCATGATGCCCGGGAAGGGCAGCGTGCAGGAACCCGGAACCATCGGCGTTGCGCCTGGCATCGGCGTGATCATGTGCGCGCCGGTCTCGGTCTGCCAGAAGGTATCGACGATCGGGCAACGGCCGCCGCCGACGTTCTCGTAGTACCACTCCCAGGCCGCCGGGTTGATCGGCTCGCCCACCGAACCCAGGATGCGCAGCGAGGACAGGTTGTACTGCTTCGGATGCACGACGGGGTTGTTGTCGGCCGCCTTGATCAGCGAGCGAATCGCGGTCGGCGCGGTGTAGAAGATGCTGACCTTGTGGTCCTGGATCATCTTCCAGAAACGACCGGCATCCGGGTAGGTGGGCACGCCTTCGAACACGATCTCGGTCGCGCCGCAGGCGAGCGGGCCGTAGGTGATGTAGGTGTGGCCGGTGACCCAGCCGATGTCGGCGGTGCACCAATAGACGTCTTCGGGCTTGATGTCGAAGGTGTACTTCATCGACAGCACCGCCTGCAGCAGGTAGCCGCCCGACGAGTGCTGAACACCCTTGGGCTTGCCGGTGGAGCCGGAGGTGTAGAGGATGAACAGCGGGTGTTCGGCCTCGACCCACTCGGGCTCGCAGGTCTCGGACTGGCTGGCCACCGCCTCGTGGTACCAGGCGTCACGCCCGGCGACCATATTGACGTCGGCGCCGGTGCGCTTGACGACGATGACATTCTTGACCGAATCACACCCGCCGAGGGACAGCGCCTCGTCGGCGATCGGCTTGAGCGGCAGCGCCTTGCCACCGCGGAACTGGCCGTCGGACGTGATCACGGCGACCGCTGCCGCATCCTCGATGCGGTCACGCAGGGCTTGTGCGGAGAAGCCGCCGAAAACGATGGAGTGCGTCGCACCGATGCGCGCGCAGGCCTGCATGGCCACCACGCCTTCGATCGACATCGGCAGATAGATGATGACGCGATCGCCCTTCTTGACGCCCATGCCACGCAGGGCATTGGCGAACTTGCTGACGCGCGCGAGCAGGTCCTTGTAGGTAACCTTGGTGACTTCGCCGCTGTCGGCTTCGA
Source organism: Thauera sp. 27 (assembly GCF_000310125.2). Classification (NCBI taxonomy): domain Bacteria; kingdom Pseudomonadati; phylum Pseudomonadota; class Betaproteobacteria; order Rhodocyclales; family Zoogloeaceae; genus Thauera; species Thauera sp. 27. The sequence goes on along the minus strand of NZ_AMXB01000001.1, from coordinate 128,068 downwards.
AGATCAGCGCGACCTTGTCGCCCAGGCCATTATTGACGTTGCGATCAAGGCAGTTGTACGAAACGTTCAGCTTGCCGTCGGCAAACCACTTGAAGAACGGCGCGTTCGATTGGTCGAGGACCTGGGTGAAGGGCTCCTTCCAGTCGAGCAGCTCCTTCGCACGACGGCCCCAGTAGCCTTCGTAATCGTCCTCGGCCTCCTTGCACAGCGCGCGATACCCGTCCATGCCGGACACCGCTGCGTTACGGACCATCTCTTCCGAGGGGTTGTAGATACGGACTTGCTGCTCATTGGACATGCTCACCTCTCCTCAACTGTTCAAATGGTTGAAGCTGACCCGTTGCGGGTCCTCGACTGGTTGGTTCCAGTCTTGAAATCGGTTGCTGTAGCCGCTGACTCGGCTGCTGCCGGATCGCAGGCATTTAAGAGCTTGTATCTTACACAGGACTTACACAGGGCCAACAAGGCTCCGAACCGACGCTGCGCGCACTCGGTGCTAGAATCCCGCGGTTGATCGAATACTGCGATCCAACTGCGCCATTCTGCCCCCATGCCATCCGGAGACCAAGCGTCATGACGATTATTCGCGAAGAAGACCTCATTCAGTCGATTGCGGATGCGTTCCAGTACATCAGCTACTACCACCCGCTCGACTACATCCAGGCCCTCGGCGAAGCCTACGAGCGCGAGGAAAGCCCGGCCGCGAAGGACGCCATCGCACAGATCCTCACCAATTCTCGCATGGCTGCCGAAGGCCATCGCCCGATCTGTCAGGATACCGGCATTGCCGTGGTCTTTCTCAAGGTCGGCATGAATGTGCAGTGGGACGCAAGGATGAGCGTCCAGGAGATGATCAACGAGGGCGTGCGCCGCGCCTACAACAGCCCCGACAACATGCTGCGCGCATCGGTGCTGCTCGACCCGGCCGGCAAGCGCCAGAACAGCAAGGACAACACCCCGGCGGTGGTGCACTATGAGATCGTCCCCGGCGACGATGTCGAGGTCATCTGTGCGGCCAAGGGCGGCGGCTCCGAGAACAAGTCGAAGATGGTGATGCTCAACCCGTCGGACTCGATCGTGGACTGGGTCATCAAGACCGTACCGACCATGGGCGCCGGCTGGTGTCCGCCGGGCATCCTTGGCATCGGCATCGGCGGCACGCCCGAGAAGGCCATGCTGCTGGCCAAGGAATCGCTCATGGAGCCGGTGAACATCCACGAACTGCGCGAGAAGGCCGCCTCGGGCGCCAAGCTGAGCCGGGTGGAGGAACTGCGCCTCGAGTTGATGGACAAGGTCAACGCGCTCGGCATCGGCGCCCAGGGCCTGGGCGGCCTGACCACCGTGCTCGACGTCAAGATCATGGACTACCCGACCCACGCCGCGTCGCTGCCGGTTGCCATGATTCCCAACTGTGCCGCTACCCGCCACGTGCACTTCCATCTCGACGGCTCCGGCCCGGCCCACCTGCCGACGCCCAGGCTGGAAGACTGGCCGCAGGTCACCTGGAAGGCCGACACCAACGTCGCCACCCGCGTGAACCTCGACACCCTTACCAAGGAAGAGGTCGCCTCGTGGAAGCCGGGCCAGATCCTGCTGCTCAACGGCAAGATGCTCACCGGCCGCGATGCTGCGCACAAGCGCATCGCCGACATGCTGGAAAAGGGCGAAAAGCTGCCGGTCGACTTCACCAACCGCGTCATCTACTACGTTGGCCCGGTCGACCCGGTGCGCGACGAAGTCGTCGGCCCCGCCGGCCCCACCACGGCCACCCGCATGGACAAGTTCACCCGCATGATGCTCGAGAAGACCGGGCTCATCTCGATGATCGGCAAGTCCGAGCGCGGCCCGGTCGCCATCGAGGCCATCAAGGACAACAGGTCGGCCTATCTGATGGCGGTCGGCGGCGCGGCCTATCTGGTATCCAAGGCGATCAAGGAAGCGAAGGTCGTCGGTTTCGAAGACCTCGGCATGGAAGCGATCTACGAATTCACCGTGCAGGACATGCCGGTGACGGTCGCGGTCGACGCCAATGGCACCAGCGTGCATAACACCGGCCCGAAGGAATGGCAGGCCCGGATCGGCAAGATCCCGGTCGCTGTCGCCTGAGATCGCCTCACACCCTGCTCGGGGTAATCGCAAGGGCCGCCGCCTGGACGTTGAGGCAGGCGGTGGCCAGGGAAACCTCGCGGCTGGCGCAGCTCCCACGGGGCAACGAAGCGCCTTGGGCTTGCTGTAGGAGCGGCGCCAGCCGCGAGCCTCTGTAGGCGCCCGTGTGCATCGCAGTCGCGCATCGATCCTAGGCGAGCAGCCTGTTTATCTGTCCGAGCATCACGTCCAGGCGCCTGCGCACCGCGCCAAGCCCCTCGATGACGGCCGCTGCATCGGCCGCCCGGTAGTGTGCCGCAAGCGTCTCGATGGTCTCATGGAACAAGTCGTGCGCCTGCGCCAGCTCGCGCAGCACGACCTCTTCATGACGCTGCTCGGCAAGCGCGAGCTCGATCCAGCGCCCGAGACTGCAGCCATGAACCACAAGCCGGTTGTCGATCTGCGTGCCATCGGCAATCTTGGCGGCAAGCGCGCGTACCAAGGCGCGGTGCTCGACCTGCGCATACACCAAGGCAAGCTCCTCGCGTGACAGCGCTGACTGTCGTTGCCAGCTCGCCGGCGGCGCCCATGTGGCAACCCACTGCGGCAGGGACTCACCCTCCATCGGCCGTGCAATGACATAGCCCTGCCCGACCTCGCACCCGAGCTGGAGCAGCACCCTGCCATGGGCCTCCGACTCCACGCCCTCGGCCACCACCTCCCGGCGGAAGGCGTGTGCAAGCCCCATAACCGCTTCGAGAATTGCAAGATCCTCAGGGTCGTCGAGCATCTCGCGCACGAACAGCTGGTCGATCTTGAGACGTGCGGCGGGCAGGCGCTTGAGGTAGGCCAGCCCCGAATAGCCGGTCCCGAAGTCATCAAGCGCGAAACTGACGCCGATGCGCGCACAAGCCTCCACGATCTGCGTCACCCGCGTCATGCTCTCGAGCGCGCTGCTCTCGAGCACCTCGAGTTCGAGACTGCCCGGTGCCAAGCCCGGATGACCGGTCAAGGCCTCCTGAAGGCGCATCATGAAATCCGGGGCCTGAAGGTGGCGCGCCGAGATATTGACGCTCACCGGCACGGTCAGCCCCAAGCTCTTCCAGCGCTCGAGCTGCTCGAGCGCTGCCGAGATCACCCAATCACCCAGTGCCACGGCCACCGGCTGGTCCTCGACCATAGGCAGGAAGGCCGCCGGCTCGATCAGGCCCAGCTCGGGATGCTGCCAGCGGATGAGCGCCTCGACGCCAGTGAGCGCCCCGCTGCGCATATTGACCTTGGGCTGGTAGAACAGGACGAACTCGTCATTGGCAAGCGCTTCGTGGATCCGCGCCACGCCCTCGTGCCGCCCGCGCACATCGCGGTCCTGATCGGTGTCGAAGAAATGATAGCGATTCTTGCCCGCAAGCTTGGCCTGGTACATGGCCAGATCGGCCTGGCGCAGCAGTTGGTCGGGCTCCAGCGCCTCCTCCTGCGGGTATAGCGTCAGCCCGATGCTGGCCGAAACCTGGAGCTCCGCGCCACCCACCTGCACCACCTGAGCGACCGCCTGAAGCAGGCGCTGGACGAGGTGCTTGCAGGCAGGCAAGTCCGGCAGATCCACCAGCACCGCGACGAACTCGTCGCCACCGAGCCGCGACACGCTGTCAGCGTCGCGCAAGGTGCCCTTCATGCGCGCGGCCACCGTCGTCAACAACTGGTCGCCGACGTGGTGCCCATGGCCGTCGTTGACCTCCTTGAAGCCGTCCAGGTCGATGTAGGCCACCGCCAGCAACTGGCCCCGTCGCCGCGCCTGCGCCATGCTGCGACTCAGCCGGTCATGGAGCAGCACGCGATTGGGCAGGCCGGTCAGCGCATCATAGTGGGCGACGTACTTCAGTTGCGCCTCGTGTTCTTTCTGGATGGTGATGTCGTTGAGCGTCCCGGAGATCCCCTGCGCCTCCCGCCCGGGACCGAGTACCGGGCGGGCATGGAGCTCGACCCAACGAAACCCTCCGCCGACCCGCAGGTAACGCAGTGCCTGCGTGCACGAGGCTTCCTCGCGCCGCATGAGCAACTCGAACACCTCCTGATGGAGATGGCGGTCATCCGGGTGCACATAATCGACGAACGGCCTGCCGATGCTCGCCTCGACCGCGAAACCGGTCAGCTCATGCCAGGCCCTGTTCAGGAACGCGCAGCGCCCATCTGCATCCACCTGGAAGATGACCTCGCGCACGCTCTCGACCACCGAACGGTAACGCGCCTCGCTCTCGCGCAGGCTCTCGTCAACCCGCTTGCGCTCGATTACGCCGGCCAGAGCATTGCCGACCAGGCTCATCAAGGTCTTTTCCTCGCCCGACCATTGCCGGCGGCAGCGTACCGAATCGAGGCCTACGAAACCCAGCAGCCGGCCGTTAACCACCATTGGCGCCGCCAGCGTTGACTGGATGCCCTGCGACTGGAGCAGCTCACGATCCTGACGCGCACACTCCGGCAACAGGGAAACATCGGGGAAATCCACGATCTCGAGACGCTTGATGATCTGGCAGAACAGCGAGCCCTCGAAGCCCACGCCCTGCAGGTTGTGCGCTTGTGGCGAGACGCCCGGCGCACACCATTCGTGCGTGTTGCTGACGCTGCGACCGTCCTCGGTGATATCGAACACGAATGCGCGGTCGGCATCCGCATAGCGTCCGATCTGCGCCAGGGTACGCAGAACAAGGCCATCGACCTCGTCCGCCCGCGCGGGCATCAATTCCGATGAGATACGCGCCACCATCCGGCCGAAGGCGATACGACGCGTCAGTGCAGCCTCGCCACGCTCGCGGATCAGCTCCGCACTGACCGGACCGTCGAAGATCTCAAGCAGCTCGCGCACACCCTGCTGGTCATCCAGCGGCCGTCTCGACATTCCGACCATCAAACCCAGTGCCTGCCCCTCCTTGTCGGCGAGCGGCACACCGCAATAGGCCTCATAAGCACCGTCCCGCAAGCCGGGATCATCGGGAAAACGCGCCGCAACACCGCTGCCGATGACCACGCTCCTGCCCTGAAGCGCCAGCTCCGACGGTGTTCCAGCCAGCACGTAGCTGAACGGCTGAACTGCCGCGCCGTCCTTCCAGCCGGCACGCACATTGATACGGCCGCCCTCTTCCAGGCATTGCCCAACGAACACCAGATCAAGATGCAGGGCCTCGCCCACATGGCGACATACGGCCTCGTAGAACGCATCTCCCGAGAGCATGGTGTAGCGTGCGGCCAGCGCATCCAGGGCCAGACCAGCACGCTTGCGGTCGGTGACATCCAGGCAATAGCCGATGTAGCCGAGAAAGCGCCCACTGCTGTCGTAGCGCGGACTGCCTTCGTCCGATACCCAGCGATAGCCGCCATCTACATGACGCAAGCGATACTCCAGCCTAAACGGCTCCTGCGCCGCGAACGCACGTTCGTAATCCGACAGGCATTGCGCCCGGTCGTCGGGATGAACACCCTCGGCCCAGCCCTCGCCCAACTCCTGCTCGAGACTGCGGCCGGTGAATCGCAACCAGGGCTCGTTGAAATAGCTGCAGCGCCCGTCGGCACCCGACGTCCAGATCATTGGCAAGGTTGCGGAAGTGCGTCTCGCTCTCGAGCAAGGCCTGTTCGGCCGCATTGCGCTCCTGCTCGAGCCGCAAGGCCACGATCATGCTGGTGCACGTCGCCAGCATCGGTGCAAGATCGTCCACGAGCACCCGATCGTAGCCCCCGGGGGCATTGGCCAGGCCAACAATGCCGACCAGCTGCGCGCCCTGGATGAGCGGCAGGCCAAGAAAACCCCTGAGCGGCGGATGGCCTTGCGGAAGACCGCAACTGCGCGTATCCGTGGCGGGAGCATTCGAGATCACCGGCGCCGCCGTGCGCAGGACAGCGCCGTAAAGGCTGTTCAGCTCGCGAAATTCGAAACCACCGGCGCGCGCACGTTCATACAGTGTTCGGGTGTGGGCATCCCAAGCCACATCGGTAAGCCCATGCATGCGCACGAAGGGCTCGCCCAACTCGTCGTGCAGGACCTCACCGATGAACCCGTACTCGCTGTCGCTAAGCCCGATCAACTCGTGAAGTATGCGCTCGAAGACCTCGTGCGCAGCACCATCGACGAGAAAATCGCGTTGCACGGCGACGAGGGCGGACAGCATTCTCGCCTGCCGGCGGGCACGGCGACCAATCTGTTCGGCATACGAAGACATCTCGCTCGTGCCTGCGGCGGGCAAGGTCAACGCAGGCCCCGCATCTACGGACGCACTCTGGGCTGAAGGAAGGGGGCGCCGGGGCATAGGTATGACGAACTCGATGGCAGACGCATCAGCGCATGATAACGCCGCCAGGGGAACCCAAGAAGCCGCAGCGCGGCCCGAATGCAAAAAGGGGCGGCAGTCCAGATGACCGCCACCCCTTACTGGCACTGCCCGCGCGGGCTTATTTCGCCAGATGCTCGGAGAGCTTGAGCCAGGTGTCCACCACCGTGTCCGGGTTGAGCGAAATGGTCTGGATCCCCTCGTCCATCAGCCACTCGGCCAGATCCGGATGGTCCGACGGCCCCTGGCCGCAGATACCGACATACTTGCCCAGCTTGTTCGCTGCGCGGATCGACATCGACAACAACTGCTTGACGGCCGGGTCACGCTCGTCGAATGCGTGCGCCACCAGTCCGGAATCGCGGTCGAGGCCCAAGGTGAGCTGGGTCAGATCGTTCGAGCCGATCGAGAAACCATCGAAGTGCTCGAGGAACTGCTCTGCAAGGATCGCGTTGGACGGGATCTCGCACATCATGATCAGCTTGAGGTCGTTCACGCCACGCTTGAGACCATGCTCGGCGAGCAGATCGACCACGCCCTTGGCCTCTTCGACGTTGCGCACGAAGGGGATCATGATCTGCACGTTGGTCAGGCCGAGCTCGTTGCGCACCTTCTTCATGGCTGCAACTTCCATCTCGAAGCAGTCACGGAAACTGTGCGCGATGTAGCGCGAGGCGCCACGGAAGCCGAGCATCGGGTTCTCTTCTTCCGGCTCGTAGATCTCGCCGCCGAGCAGCTTGCGGTATTCGTTCGACTTGAAGTCGGACATGCGCACGATCACGGGCTTCGGATAGAAAGCCGCAGCGATGGTCGCCACACCCTCGACCAGCTTCTCGATGAAGAACTGCTTGGGCGTCGCGTAGCCGCGCGAGCGACGGTTGATCTCGTCGCGCAGGTTGGCAGGCACCTGGGCGATGTCGAGGATCGCCTTGGGGTGGATGCCGATCATGTTGTTGATGACGAACTCCAGACGGGCGAGACCGACACCGCCATTGGGGATCTGCGCGAACTCGAAGGCGAGTTCGGGGTTACCCACGTTCATCATGATCTTCACCGGGATCTCGGGCAGGTTGCCCATGTCGGTGGTGATGATCTCGAAATCGAGCTTGCCACGGTACACGTAGCCGGTGTCACCCTCGGCGCAGGACACGGTGACCGATTCGCCCTCGTGCAGCACTTCGGTGGCGTTGCCGCAGCCCACGATGGCAGGGATGCCCAGTTCGCGCGCAATGATCGCAGCATGGCAGGTACGCCCGCCGCGGTTGGTGACGATGGCGCTGGCGCGCTTCATCACCGGCTCCCAGTTGGGGTCGGTCATGTCGGTGACGAGGATGTCACCGGCCTGGACACGGTTCATCTCCGAGGCGTCGCCAACCACGCGCACCACACCGGCACCGATCTTCTGACCGATTGCGCGACCGTGGGTAAGCGCCTTGCCGTACTGCTTGAGGCGGTATTTCTCCATCACCAGGCCGGAATCCTGGCTCTTCACCGTCTCCGGGCGGGCCTGCAGGATGTAGAGCTTGCCATCGACACCGTCCTTGCCCCACTCGATGTCCATCGGGCGGCCATAGTGCTTCTCGATGATCACCGCATAGCGGGCAAGCTCGAGCACGTCCTCGTCGGTGAGCGAGAAGCGCATGCGATCGGCCTCGGGCACGTCCACCGTGCGCACAGAGCGTCCGGCCACCGCCTTGTCGGCGAAAACCATCTTGATCAGCTTGGAGCCCAGGTTGCGGCGAATCACTGCCGGCTTGCCCAGCGCCAGCGTGGGCTTGTGCACATAGAACTCGTCCGGATTCACCGCGCCCTGCACCACCGTCTCGCCCAGGCCATAGGACGCCGTGATGAAGACCACCTGATCGAAGCCCGACTCGGTATCGATCGAGAACATCACGCCCGAAGCGCCGGAATCGGAACGCACCATGCGCTGCACGCCGGCAGACAGCGCGACGTCGGCGTGGGCGAAGTTCTTGTGTACGCGGTAGGCAATGGCGCGGTCGTTGTAGAGCGACGCAAACACCTCCTTCATGGCGTGCAGGATGTTCTCGTAGCCGTGGATGTTGAGGAAGGTCTCCTGCTGGCCGGCAAAGGAGGCATCCGGCAGATCTTCCGCAGTGGCCGACGAGCGCACGGCGAAGCTGCCCTCACCCTCGGCGGTAAGCTGCTCGTAGGCGGTCTTGATCTCGGCCTCGAGCTTGGCCGGGAAGGGAATGTCTACGATCCACTGGCGAATCTGCGCACCCGTCTTCACCAAGGCATCGACGTCGTCCACGTCCAGCGCATCGAGCGCTGCATTGATGCGATCGGCCAGGCCGTCATGGGCGAGGAACTCGCGGTAAGCCTCGGCCGTGGTCGCAAAACCACCCGGCACACGTACGCTGGCGGGCAACTGGCTGATCATCTCGCCGAGCGAGGCGTTCTTGCCGCCGACCTTGTCGACGTCGGTCATGCGCAGTTCGTTGAAAGGAATCACGTAGCGTGTCATGTGTGGCTTCCGCAAATGTTGGAGAAAAAGCAAAATATCGAAGTCAGCAGTTTACGATTTTTTGTGCTGTGCCGCACGACAGGGTTTGCCCCAATGCCAGGCCCCCCTGCTCGCCCCCACCGTCCTGGCACCCAAGGCTCCGATCATGACCGACACCCCGCGCCGCACCGTCTTCTTCGTCTCCGACGGCACCGGCATCACCGCAGAAACGCTTGGCCATAGCCTCCTGGCCCAGTTTCCCGAGGCAAAATTCCGCCAGGTGCGCGCGCCCTTCGTCGACGACATCGACAAGGCGATCGAATGTGCGGCGCAGATCCGAGACGCTGCACTCGAGGATGGGGTGCGCCCGATCGTGTTCAGCACGCTCGTCAATCAGGCGACGGTTGATGCACTGCACAAAGCCGACGCCCTCTTCCTTGACCTGTTCGAACGCTTCATCGGCCCGCTCGAGACCGAACTCGGGCAGCGCTCCACCCACGCGGTAGGGCGTTTCCATGGCATTGCCGACAGCACCAACTACAAGCACCGCATCGAAGCCATCAACTTCGCCATGGCCCACGACGACGGCATTTCGAGCGACGGCGAACTCGCCGAGGCCGACGTGATCCTGGTCGGGGTATCACGCTCAGGCAAGACGCCCACCAGCCTTTACCTGGCCATGCAGTTCGGCGTCAAGGCGGCCAACTACCCCCTCATTCCCGAGGACTTCGAACGCAACAAGCTCCCCGGCGAACTGCACAAGTATCGAACCAAGCTGTTCGGCCTCACCATCGCCCCCGAGCGACTGTCGCAGATCCGCCAGGAGCGCCGCCCCAACAGCCGCTACGCCTCACTGGAAAACTGCCGCTACGAGATCGACGCCGCACAGAAGCTCATGCGGCGGGAGAACATCCGCTGGCTCGAATCCACGACGAAGTCCATCGAGGAGATCTCCGCCACCATCCTGCAGACCGTGCGCGTCGACCGGCCCGGCTTCTGAACCAACGACAACAGCATTCACCCATAGCCTGCCTGGGCGGCGCAATGGGCTAGAATGCGGGCTTTCCGGCGCGGCGTGCATGCGCTGCAGCCATAGCCAGAACAGCAACGGAACCCCAACAATGAAAAGAACGCGCCTCAAGCGCCGTGGCGGCCTCGGTCGCACCGCAGAACAACTCGTCTGGCTCGCCAGCGGGCTGGCCGAATCCGGCAGCCGCATCGAGGACCGCTACTGGGAAGCACAACTCGCGCACCTCATCGACGAACTGCTCGCCAGCAACGACGAAGACAGTCTGAACACCGCGCTCGACCACCTCTACAGCGCCGACTCGCGCGCTTACGATGAACTCGCCGATCATCTCGAGTCGCGTGCCGAGTGCGCAGGCGGCGCCTTCGACAGTCACGACGTCGTCTTGCTCGCAGCCCCCATCCTCGCCTGGTCGCGCTTCCGCATCCCCGCCACGAGCCTGCCGGCCGCCATGGTCGCCAACCTGCGCGTGCACCTGCAGGCCCACGTCCTGTCGAAGGACGCCCGCCTCTCGGTAGCCGATTTCCTCTTCAGCCCCGACCAACTGCCTCAGGGTTACTGCAACACGGCAGAGTTCGCCAAGGTGATCGGCGGTGCCGCCATCGACAACAGCGACCTCCATATCGACACCGAAGGCATGCCGGAGACTGCCCAGTTCCTGTCGGATACGCGCTACCTGCTCGCAGCCGTCGCGGTGCCACGTGGCGGCCCGGTGTTCCGCTGGCAAGAGGCTGACGGCAGCCGCGACACCGCACGCGATCAGTGGCGCACCCAGGGCGGCGCCTGTCTCGGCCCGCTCTTGCCGGGCTGCGCAATGGACCCTGTGCTCCCCGAAACCTACTTCGCTGCCAGCAGAGCGGCCGACAAGGACAGCCGCCCGTACTCGGTGCGCGCATCCGTCGCCTTCCTCGCCACTACGCTGGAGATCCCCGCCGCAAACCTGCGCGCAGTCGTCGCCCCATTCTGGGAGCGCAATCTGGAGGAATACCGCATCGGCTTCGCGCTGCGCGAGCGCGAAGGCGTCGTCCACGGCGTGGTCTGGCCGCTGCTGGGCGCCGAGGACGAAACCACCGACTGTCCGGCACAGATCGAGGCCGTGCTGCGCGAATCGGGCGTCAGCGATATCGTCCTGCTCGACCACCAGTTCCCGCTGGAGTACTGCGATGACTGCGGTGCGCCGTACTATCCGTCCGCTGACGGCGAGACGGTTCATGCGGAGATGCCCGAGGAACAATCAGGGCAGGCACCGCGTCATCTGCACTGAGCCCCTCACATTGCGGAGAACGGAATGAGCGACGACCCCACCCGGAACGAGGCCGAATGGCGTGCCCGGCTGACCGACATGCAGTATCACGTCACCCGTGAAAAGGGCACCGAACGCGCCTTCACCGGCGAGTACTGGAACGTGTGGGACAAGGGCGCGTACAACTGCGTATGCTGCGGCGCCCCGCTCTTCCGTTCCGAGCACAAGTTCGACGCGGGCTGCGGCTGGCCCAGCTTCTGGACAGTAGCCGAGCCCGACAACGTCGACACCGCGGTCGACCGCAGCCACTACATGGTTCGCACCGAGGTCCTCTGCCACCAATGCGGCGCCCACCTCGGCCACGTCTTCGAAGACGGCCCCCAGCCCACCGGCCTGCGCTACTGCATCAACTCGGCGTCGATCAAGCTGGAGAAGAGCGGGGAGTGACCGACGAAGGCTGCACGAACTCACACGTGGCCCGCTGTATCGTCAAGCCGGTTGGCGTTATCACGGAACACCTTGCGCAAGGGTTCCGAGATCCGGCGATCGCTCGCAGCCGCGTTCCAGAACACAAGCGCCTGCCTGCAGGCCTCCAGCCAGATGGCGCGCTCGCCGGGGAGCGGCAAGGGCGGTTGCCACACCTTCGCAGGCAACTCGCCGCCGGGCAGCGGGGCATAGTCCATCGGCACCATGTCGTAGGCCGGCGCCGGCGTGAGCTGACCACCCACAACGCGAAACGCACAATTGCCCAGATGCATGTCGCCGTTGGCGATCAGGCGCCCGAACCACCACAGCCGGCCGATGCTCACCGCATCCTCGGGCGACAGCAAACCCGCAGCAACCAGCGCGTTGGCATGGTCCCGCCAGTCGCGTGCGCCCAAACCCAGCAGATGCGCACTGACCGCCTGCAGGCTGACGACCGGCAGTCGCCCGAATCGACCCAGCCGATCGAAACGCTCCGACTCGAGGAAAGTACGGCCCTTGCTGGAAAGGATACGGCTTCGAGCAATCTCGACGCCGCCCAGCCCCTGCGCCACGCTGAGCGCGAGGTGCTCGCAGACCAGCAAGTCGGCCCAGCGCTGCCCGCTCTCCCCCGCACCAGAGAACTTCACCAGCACATGCGGCGTTTGCTGCCCCGGCAGTTCTCGCAGCGACAGGAACTTCGGGAACTCGCCCGCCGCGCTGCTACCTGCCACGCCCAGCGACACGCTGCGCTCGGCCGATTCGTGATACGCGCCAAGCAGCCTCGATTCGGTGAGCACCGGCGTCGGCGCCAGCACCTCAGCCTGCCAGAGCCGCGCCGCCTGCTCACCAAGGATCAGGTGACCGGGCAGGTCAGCGCCGCGGCGACTCAGGATCCAGGCGATCTCGTCATCGCCCCAGTCGCGCGGGTCGTCGGGCACCTCGAGGTCCAGGTGAAGCTGGCGCGCGAACTGCCTCCCAAGGTAGCCCTGCGGCTGCATGTCGTACAGCGGATAGGGCAACCCAGCCCACCACCCGTCTCGCGCCTCGTCATCGACCGGAAACCCGAGCCTGTCCAGCGCACACCACGCCCCCTCTGGCTGTAGCAGGCGCAGGACCCCGCCTTCCTGCAGCCGCCCATCTGCATCGACGTGAAAAAGCGGAAGCGGTGCTGAGGATCCACGCAAGGCGCGGCAGGCAGCATATCGGGTTCGCCCTGCCGCACCGCCACGGCACACGTCCGCGCCAAGTTCTCCCAGCAGACGCAACACCGTCCGTGGCGACACCTCGGCCTGCCGCGCCAAGTCCGTGGCCCGCACGGGCCCACGTCGCAAGGCGGCCAGCAGGCGCTGCCTGATGTCAGGGTTCTTGGTACGCATAATGTCGAGATAGCATTCGGACGAAGTGCTTATAAAGCATAGCGCCAAACGAAAAAATGAGCGCTTAATGTCTGGATTTTTGTCTTGATTTGCAGCGCATGGACGAAAAAAACCCGCGCCAGCCACAGGGGCCGCGCGGGTCTTGATCAGGCAAGGTCTGCGCTTACACGCGTTCCCACACCGTGGTGATGCCCTGGCCGCCGCCGATACACATGGTGGCAACGCCGTAACGGCCGTTCACGCGGATCAGCTCATGCAGCAGCTTGGTGATGATCACCGAGCCGGTCGCACCCACCGGATGGCCGAGCGAGATGGCGCCGCCATTGGGGTTGACCTTGGCGGTGTCGAGCTCGAGGCCACGATTGACTGCGATCGACTGTGCCGCGAAGGCTTCGTTGGATTCGATCACGTCGATCTGGTCCAGCGTCAGGCCGGCGCGCTGCAGTGCGAGCTTGGTGGCCGGGATCGGGCCTTCGCCCATGATCTCGTTGGGCACGCCAGCGATCGCGTAGGACACCAGGCGAGCGATCGGCTTCTGGCCCGCGGCGGCAGCCTTGGCAGCATCGGCCATCACCAGGAAGGCAGCGGCGTCGTTGATGCCCGAAGCGTTACCTGCAGTAACCGAACCGTCCTTCTTGAAGGCCGGCTTCATCTTGCCCAGCGCTTCCATGGTGGTCATGCGCGGATGCTCGTCGGTATCGAACACCACGGTGCCCTTGCGGGTCTCGAAGGTGATCGGCACGATCTGGCTCTTGAAGCGGCCATCGGCGATCGCCGCGGCAGCGCGCACCTGCGACTCGAGCGCAAACGCGTCCTGCTCCTCGCGCGAGATGCCCCACTTGGTGCACAGGTTCTCGGCGGTGATACCCATGTGGCCAACGCCAAAGGGGTCGGTCAGCACGGCGACCATGGCATCGATCGCCTTGGTGTCGCCCATGCGCGCGCCGCTGCGCAGCGCCGGCAGCAGGTAGGCACCGCGCGACATCACCTCGACACCGCCACCGATGGCGTAGTCGGCGTCACCCAGCATGATGGCCTGGGCCGCGTTGACGATGGCCTGCTGCGCCGAACCGCACAGGCGGTTGACCGCGAAAGCCACCGAGTCGGTCGACATGCCGGCGTTGACCGTCGCCACACGGGCAACGTACGCATAGCGGGAGTCGGTAGGAATGCAGTTGCCGACAGCCGCGAACTGCACCGCCTTGGGATCGACGCCAGCGCGCACAAAGGCCTCCTTGGCCACGACGGCGCCCAGCTCGGACGGCTCCATGTCCTTGAGCGAGCCACCGAAGCCACCCACCGCAGAACGAACAGCACTCAGAACAACGACTTCACGATTTGCCATATCCGACACTCCCTGTTTTTGAACTCAAACCCACTACCTGCCGACCCACCCGGCTGCACCGAGCAAGACGAGCAGGAACAGACACACGAACAGTGCCCGCCAAAGCAGGCCTACCGTGCTTTGCATGTGTTCGACGCCTGCCTCGCCACCCAGCCCCATTTCGGGGCGATCGACGATCACGCCGGACTCGTGGACCGGCATGCCGAGCCTGACTCCCAGCGCACCGCCGCCACTTGCAATCAGTATAGCCGACGACCTGTCGGGCCACAGCACGGCCTGCGACCGCCAGCAATAAATTGCATCCTCGAAATTACCCATAACGGAAAACACCGTCGCAGTGATCCGCACCGGCACCCAGTCCAGCGCCTCGAAGGCTGTGCGCGCAAAACGGCCAAAATCGCCGAAGTCCGCATCAGCACGCGCGCCCCAAAGCGCATGCAGTGCCCGCGCCGCGAGGTACATCACCGCACCGCTCGGCCCCGGCAGCAGCACGAACCAGAACACCACGCCGAACACGCGCCGATGGGCGGCAACCAGCGCCATTTCGATCGACATGCGCGCGACCTCGTTCACGCCCGCCGCGTCGTAACGCCCGCCACGCCACTCGGCGAGCAGGTCGCGCGCGCGCGCCAGCTCTCCCATGCGCAAGGCGAGGTGAATCTCGCTGAACAGGCGACTGTCGTTCCCAAAGCCCATGCACAGATAGAGCACGGCAACATTGAAAACGAAGGCCAGCAGCGGATGCAGCTCCCACAGCAGCCAGTAGGCGAACGCCGTACCCAAGGTCCCGCCAAACACAAGCAGCAGCCAGGCGAACCGTCCGTTGCCCGCACTGCCGTCATTGAAGCGCGCCACCGCCCGCTCTGCCGCCGAATCCAGCAGCCGAACAATCAGCGGGCGCGCAGCCAGGGGACGAAGCTGCTCGGCCAACAAGGCCAAAAGGAGCGCAATGAGTGTCATGCGGAGGCGGCCAGCAGGCTGTTATGAGGTCGGATCGTTCAGAGGGTGCGCTCGCCACATGATGGCGCTGCAACCATGCCGACGCATCGAAGATAACACAAAGGCCAGGCACATCAGGGCGGGCATCAGCTGTCCTGCGCACCCACCTGCATGTGCAACAAGCGGTACATCGACATGATGATGCCCGCCGTCGCCCCCCATATGAAGTAGCCGTGATACGGCATGGCATGAAAACGCCGCACCCGCCCCTCATGCACGATGCTGTGCTCTTCGTGGTTGGCCGGGTCGAGGAAATGCGCCAACGGCACCTCGAAGGCCTCCGCCACCTCGAAGGCGTCGAGCTTGAGCTCGAAGGGCGGATGCACCAGCCCCACCACCGGCGTCACCCGGAACCCGGTGCCAGTGAGGTAGTCGGGCAGCGCACCGAGCAACTCCACATGGCGACGGTGCAAGCCGATTTCCTCTTCGGTCTCGCGCAAGGCAGTATCGACCGCCGACGCATCACCTGCCTCCACCCTGCCGCCGGGAAAGCTGATCTGCCCGGGATGGTGGTGAAGGTGCTCGGTACGCCGGGTAAGGAGCACCGACGGCATCTCGTCACGCAGGACGACGGGCACGAGCACGGCCGCCGGGCGATGCATTCTCTTATCGGCCAGGCCGGGAAAGTCCATTGCCAACGGCGCCTCTCCCGCCGCAGCCAGCACGCTGCGCAAGGCCGGCACGAGCACTTTCGATCTCGCTGAATCCAAACTCAGACTCCACCCTGGCAAAGAAACGGGACGCACTGCAAACCACAGGCGAGGCGCCCCCGCATCGACAGACCGCCCTGCCTGCAGCAGGACCGGCCGTGACCTTTAACGCGCCACTCGTCAGGCGACACTCGTCCATGCACGCGGATGTGGTTAGAGTAAGGGCATGAAAACACCAGCCCACATGCGCGGCAGCCACCCGGAGGTGAGAGTACCCGAGGTCGCCACGAGCCGCCACCGCTTCGAGTGCGCCCGCCGTGCGGCAGGCTTCACGCTGATCGAAGTCATGATCGTGGTGGCGATCCTGGCGATCTTCGCTGGAATTGCGACGCCCAACTTCAGGGAACTGATCACGCAGAACCGCATGACCAGCCAGGCAAATGACCTCCTGGCTGCCCTGCAGTTCGCACGCAGCGAAGCGATCACACGGGGCAGGCGGGTTTCCATCTGCCCCAGCAACAGCGGCACGGCTTGCACCAATAGTGCATGGCAAGGCGGCTGGATCGTGTTTGCCGAAGGCCTCACCGGCACGATCGGCACCTACGAATCGGCGGGCGACACCCTGCTCCGCGTTCAGCAGGCCCTTCAGGGCACAAGCACGCTCACGGTGGGCGGCAACATCACCTTTCAGCCCAACGGCACTGTAGAAACGGCGCGCACCTTCACCCTCTGCCCCAACGACGGTTCCAGCGTAATTGGACGTTCGATACCGATCACGCTTTCCGGGCGCGCGCGCGTCGACAAAACGGGTAGCTGCACATGAGATTTACAACACACCGCACCGGCAACAAGGGCTTCTCGCTGCTGGAAGTGCTCGTGACGGTCGTCATCCTGTCGGTGGCGCTGCTCGGGCTGGCTGGCCTGATGCTGTCGAGCATGCGCAACAACCACAGCGCCTACCAGCGCTCGCAGGCCACCTGGCTCGCCTACGACATCATCGACCGTGCGCGCGCCAACCGAAACCTGGCACTGGCGGGCAGCTACAACATTGCGCTCACCGCGCCTGCACCTACGCCAGTAACGGCAACGTCTCCGGACTCCCCCCCTGCGAAGTCTCCAATCCAGGTGCAGGACCTCGCCCAATGGCGCGGCGCGCTCACCCAAGCCCTACCCGGCGGCACCGGCTCGGTCGCGGTCACGCCGGCGACCCGAACCATCAGCGTCGTCATCCAGTGGGACGACAGCGTCGCGGGCGACGGCACGGCCCAGGAATTCCGGGTGGACAGCCAGCTATGAAACCGACACCCAAGCCCTCCCTCCGCCGGCAGCTCGGCATGACGATCGTTGAACTGATGATTTCGATGACGATCGGCCTCGTCATCCTGGGCGCGGTCGGTGCCCTGTTCATCAACGTTCAGCACTCCGCCCGCAACGCCGAGAGCATGTCACGCATCCAGGAGAGCGCACGCTTTGCGGTCGAATTGATGGCTCGAGACATCCGCATGGCGGGCTTTATCGGCTGCAGTAACCTTGAAACAGGCACTGTCAACACAATTGCCAAGGCGCCGGTGGAGCCCCTGCAGGCCTCGAACGCCCTGCGCGGCCAGGACG
The DNA here is from genome assembly GCF_000310125.2 of Thauera sp. 27. NCBI lineage: Bacteria > Pseudomonadati > Pseudomonadota > Betaproteobacteria > Rhodocyclales > Zoogloeaceae > Thauera > Thauera sp. 27. The sequence continues at coordinate 110,484 of NZ_AMXB01000001.1, read as the reverse complement.
CACCATCAGGCACGATCGCCGGCATCACCCTTGTGGGCGGCGACACCATCGCGATCAAGCGTGGCACGGGGAGAGATGTATATCTGGTGGACACGCCATCCGCTACGGAGATCAAGATCAACCGTAATCCGGAGATTCCAGACAACTTCGTCAGCGGAGACGTGCTTCTGGTAAGCAATTGCACACACGCCGATGTATTCCGGGTTACCAATGATCCCAGCGTCGGCAGCTCGATCACCATTGAACATGGTGAAGACGCAAACGACGGCTTCAGGATCGGCAACTACGGACAAGACGCCTTCGTCATGCGGCTCGCCCGCTATGTCTATTTCGTCGGCACCAACCCGGACACCAACCGGCCATCACTCTATCGCGCGAACACCATTGCCAGCGCCGGCGTTGCGGAAGAACTCGTCGACAATGTCGAGAACATGGAGATCGAGTACGGCGTCGACACCAACAACAACAACGCCGCGGACGAATACCGTACGGCGGCCGCCGTAACCAACTGGGAATCGGTCATCAGCGTCCGGCTGCGGCTGCTGGTCGCGAGCGCCGACAACAACATCCTCCCTGCAGCACAAAGCCATACCTTCAACGGCACCACCGTATCCGACCGCCGCATGCGCCAGGTCTTCACCACCACCATCGCAATTCGCAACCGCCTGCCATGACACGCTCGCCAAGACTCCTCCCGACAGCCGCACAGCAGCGCGGCATGGTGCTGATGATCGGCATGATCTTCATGCTCATCATGACGCTGGTCACCGTCGCCTCGATGCGCACCACGACGCTCGAGGAACGCATGGCGGGCAACGCGCGCGACAACGACCTTGCTTTTCAGGCCGCCGAAGCGGCGTTGCGTGTGGGTGAAATGCGCGCCGCAGAATTGGCCTCGATGGATAAAGAATCTGATCTGCCCTCGGATTCGGGCGAGGCCCGACGGGACGAGCGCTACTGGACAAACACCAACACTTCACATCAGCACAATTGGGCAACCGACGCAACTCCAGTTGCCTCGGCGCTTGCCGGCCTCGCCGAAGCGCCACGATACGTCATTGAGGATCTTCCCCCCTTGCCACCTGATAGCGAAAAATTCGGCGCGTCCGGTTCGAGGATCTTCCGTATCAGCGCACGCGGGGTAGGCGGCAACCCAAGCACGGTCGTCTATCTGCAAAGCACGTATCACCCCTGATGTCGCGCGCAAAATGCGAGAAACCATCATGAAAGCACGTCTCCTCACGCTCGCCGCCGCACTCACCCTGTCCGTGAGCGCACACGCGCAGATCGACATCGCCCAACAGCCCGTCTTCCTCAACCCGCCCGACCCGCGCGTCATGCTGCTGGTGTCGCGCGACCATGAGCTGTCGAAGAAGGCCTACAACGACTACAGCGACATCAACGGCGACGGCAGGCTGGACATCACCTACAACGACAGCATCGACTACTACGGCTATTTCGACCCGCGCCGCTGCTACAGCTACAACAACAACCGTTTCGAGCCCGGCGCAGCGGCCACCGGCACCAACGGCCACCATTGCAACAACGCGTGGAGCGGCAACCTGCTCAACTGGGCGACGATGACGCGCATGGACGTGATGCGCAAGACGCTCTACGGTGGCTATCGCTCCACAGACAACAATGGCGCTGCGCTGGGCGACACCGTACTCGAACGCGCGTTTCTCCCGGACGACACCCACGCTTTCGCCAAGGTGTTCTCCGCCCCCAGCGGCAGCACGATGAGCAACTTCGTGCCCTCGACTTACAGTACGCACACCTCGCTGAGTTTCTGCAACGTCACTCCAAGCGCCAGCGGTATATCGCACAGCATCACGGCGGCGCCGCGCATACTGCTTGCCGCAGGGGCCTTCCCGCGCTGGGCCATGACCGAGGCGCCACAGTGCACCACTGGCAGCGGCGATCGCCCTGCGGCTACCCTTGCATCACTCCGGGCGCGCGTTGCAGTATGCGTCCCCGATAAACTCGAGGAAAACTGCACCGCGTACGGCTCCGGCAGCAGCCCAAACTACAAGCCTACCGGCCTGCTGCAGAAGTATGGCCAGGCCGACGCCCTGTCCCGCGTTCAGTTCGGCCTGCTCACCGGCAGCTATTCGCGGAACAAATCCGGCGGCGTGCTGCGCAAGAACATCGGCCTGCTCAGCGGTAACGAGACTGCCGCCAACAACGAGATCAACCCCACGACCGGCCAGTTCATCAACCAGTCCGATACGGATCCCGGCATCATCAACACGCTCAACCGCATCCGCATCGCGGGCTGGGACTACGGCGGCAACGGCGTACACGTGAATAGCTGCAGCTCGCCGGGCATCGCGAGCTTTACTGACGGCCAGTGCGTAGACTGGGGCAACCCGCTTGCCGAGATGTACCTCGAGAGCCTGCGCTACTTTGCCGGGCGCAGCGGACCGACGAGCGCGTTCGACTCGACCGATGCCGAACAGACGACCCACCTGCGCAGGCTGCCCAAGGTAACCTGGTCGGACCCGCTGCCCGAAGGTCAGTGGTGCGCGATGTCGAGCACCGTCATCCTGTCGACCGGCCTGAACTCCTTCGATACCGACCAGCTCACGAACGATATCGGCATTGACGCAACCGACCTGACGAACAAGGTCGGCGTCAAGGAAAACATCTCGGGCAGCTACCTGATCGGCAGCAACGGCACCACGAACGACAGCCAATGCACACCGAAAACACTTACGGGCGGCCTCGCCAGCGCGCGAGGGGTATGTCCGGAAGTCCCTGCCCTGGAAGGCGGTTACCACATCGCCGGCCTCGCCTATGCGAACCTGAATGTCGACATACGCCCAGGCTACGCAGCGGATCGCAACCGGCGTTGGGGCAGCACGGCCTCGAACCCGCGGCCGGGCTATGCTGCACGGCAACCCCTGAGCACTTACTCTGTCGCCGTCGCCGAGAGCCTGCCGCGGCTCGAGATCCCGGTCGGCGCCACCACGGTGAGCTTCCTGCCCGCCTGCATGTCGAACTCCTCCGGCTCTGCGGGGCATAACTCAACCGGCTGGCGCGTCTGCTCGCTCAATGACATGCGCTTCGTTTCCCTGACGACCGACGCCGCCGGGCGCCCGACCTCGGGCACCATCGAAGTGTCGTGGGAAGACTCCACCTGGGGCAACGACTACGACATGGACGGCATCCAGGAGATCGAGTTCTCGACCGGCGGCGGCACGCTGGAGTTGAGGTCGCGCATCCTGCGCTCGTCCGCCGGCTTCGCACTGCGCTTCGGCTACACGGTGACGGGCAGCACGACCGATGGCACCGCGTTTCCATTGTTGGAACCTGGCGGCACTTTCCGTACCACACCATCGGCATGGTCCGCCAACGCCACCTACCTGCCCGGGACCTCGAGCGCACGCCTGCTCGAGAGCCCGCTCTGGTATGCCGCGAAGTATGGCCGCAACGAAGGCAAGACGCTCGAAGACACGCTGAGCGACTGGGACAAGGACGGCGACGGCACACCCGACGCCTTCTTCAAGGTCACCAACCCCGCTGCGCTTTCGACCTCGCTTGGCAAGATCTTCGAGGAGGCTGCGCGTGCCGAGTCTTCGGCATCAGCCATCGCCACCAACTCCACTCGCCTGGACACCAACACCCACGTCTATCAGGCGATCTTCCGGAGCCCTGAATGGACCGGCACCTTCCGTGCGATTCCGTTCCAAGCCGACGGCACGCCAGGCACGCCGGCCTGGGAGGCCAGCGAGCTGATTCCAAGCGACCACAACGCACGCAACATCAAGACCTGGAATGGCGGCGCCTGGAACACAGGGGCAGGCATCGACTTTTCGTGGGATAGCGACGGCCTCACCGCAGCGCAGAAGACCCTGCTGCGCAACGAAGAGAATTTGCTGAACTACCTGCGCGGCGACAAGACGAGGGAGCGCACGACCAGCGCACCATCGAACCCCTATCGTGCACGCAACTCGCTGCTGGGCGACATCATCAACTCCGACCCGCATTACGTCGGCTCGGAGAGCTATGGCTACGACTTGCCGGGCAGCGGGCTTGGCGCCACCGCCATGTCGGCGTACACAACCTTCCGCACGACCACCAAGCGCAGCCGTCCCAAGGTCATCTACGTCGGCGCCAACGATGGGATGCTACACGCCATCAACGCCGCCAACCTGCAGACCGATGGCGGAGGCTCCGAACTGTTCACCTATGTCCCGAACGCAGTGTTCGCCAACCTGCCCGATCTCGCCAACCCCGAGTACCGCCACAAATACTATGTAGACGGCTCTCCCAACTCGGGCGACGCCTATCTCGGCAGCACCTGGAAGACCGTGCTGCTCGGCACCCTGGGCGCAGGCGGCAAGGCCGTGTTCGCGCTCGACATCACCGACGTCAGCGCCTCGTCCCCGTTTGACGAGTCCAAGGTGATCTGGGAGTTCACCGACACCGACCTCGGTCACGTCATGGGCCGCGGCTTCGTCGCCCGTCTCAACGACGGCCACTGGTACGCCGTGTTCGGCAACGGCTACAACAGCAACGCAGGCAAGGCGGCCTTGTTCCTGGTCCCGCTCGACCGCACGCAGACCAGTCTCTCCGTGATCAAGATCGAGGTCGACACCACGGGGGACAACGGCCTGTCGGAGCCGGCACTCGTCGACACCAACGGCGACAAGATCATCGACACGGTCTATGCAGGTGACCTGAAGGGCAATGTATGGAAGTTCAACCTCAGCGGATCGAATAGCTCCAACTGGACGACCAGCGGTCAACGCCTAAAGCTGTTCCAGGCCCTATCGGGCACGACCCCGCAACCCATCACCTCGCCGCTCGAGATCGGCCGGCCTCCACCGGGGCAGAGCGGCTACATGATCTACTTCGGCACCGGGAAATACCTCGGCAACACCGACATCGGCAACCTGGCCACGCAGACTGTTTACGGACTCCTCGACAAGGGCTCGGCAATCAGCAGCCGTAGCAACTTGCAGGCGCAGACCTTCATCTATCAAGGTGTCCGCACCGATACGGACCCCAGTGAGGTGCGCGTGGCCAGCACGAACACGGTGAACTATGCCGATGGCAAGCGCGGCTGGTACATCGACCTGCTGCCGCCAGGAACGACTAGCGGCGTGGGTGAGCGCGTGGTCAGCGTTCCGCTGCTGCGCCACGGTCGCATCATCGTCACTTCGATCGTGCCGTCCGCCGATGCCTGCAGGCAGGGCGGATACAGCTGGATCAGCGAATTCGACGCCCTCAGCGGCGCCCGCCTCCCCTACAACGTCTTCGACTACAACGGCGACGGGCTTTTCAACGACGCTGACGACAAGACCGCGGGCGACGTTCGCGACCGTGTCACCTCCAAGAAGCTCGCCGACGAAGGCCTGATGAAGAGCCCGACGGTCATCTCCGCAGGCGAGGTCGAATACAAGGTCGGCAGTGGTACGAGCGGCGGTATCGTCGTGATCAAGGAAAAAGGTAAGAGCGCACCCCGCACCTCGTGGCGCCAGCTCATTCCAAACTGACAGTCAGGACATTCGAATGAACACGAAACACACCCTTGGTTTCACACTGGTCGAGCTGATGATCACCGTGGCCATTCTCGGCATTCTGGCGTCGATTGCGTATCCCGGTTACCGGGACTACGTCATTCGCGCCAACCGTGCGGAAGCGCGCGCGGCACTTCTTGAAAACGCACAGTTCTTGGAACGAAACTTCACAGTCGAAAACACATATCGGTGGCAGACGATTGAGGACCCCGATAAGCCGGGTGAGAACAAACGCGTAGAAACCAAAGATCGTATCCCGGCTAAGAGAACACCAGGAAGCGGGGCAGAGAAATACACGATAGATCCGACGATTACTGACCGTACGTACACGCTATCGGCCACGCCAAAGGGCGTAATGAGCGGCGACGCATGCGGCACCCTTACCCTCACCCACACCGGTCTTCGCGGCGCAGGAGGCGATGTAGCGAAGTGCTGGAACTGAACCTGCAGCCGGCTCAGTACCGACGCGTCAGCACCAGCAGGCCGGCCTCGCTCCGCATGCCGAGGCGGCTGAGGAAACTCATGCCGAGCAGTGGCACGGGCAGCCCCTGTTCATGTACCGTGCCCTGGACACCGTACAACACGATGCCACCGACGCTGACCCGGTCCAGTGTCAGCAGCCAGGCCGTGCTGGGGCCGTTGGCAGTGTTCATGATGACTTCGCGCCCCTTGCGGTAATCGATACCGGCTCGACGCGCCTCGTCCGCACCGATCGAGACATAGGTGGCGCCCGTATCGACCATGAAACGCATTGCAGCGCCATTGATCGAGCCCTGCGCCCAGTAATGCCCCTGCGGATCGGGAGTCAGGCTGACGCTCAAGCCGAGGTCTGCCTGCGGCGTCGGCGGCTGAATGCGCAGCGGCGCTTCGCCGAGGGCGACCCGGCGCCGCTCACCGCCCACATCGATGAGCGCGGAGCGCCCATCGACCTCCAGCACCACGACGCCCTCTTTTGAACGTTGCCCGATACCAAGCGTTTGCGGAGCGCCGCCGTCGACCATCAGCACCGCACGCTTGCCGAACACGCCGGCAAGCTCCACATCCGCAGCGGGGGCGAGGCCAGGGACTAGCAGCAGCAGGGCTGCGGCGCGGCGGATAAGGGTAATGGCCTGCATGACGGGCATGAACATCGCGACGAGAGTGCCGACATCATCTCACGATCGTTCAAGCCCATGTATCGGTCATGCGGCCTCTGCCTCCTGGGGCCGCCCCTCAGTCGCGGAAATTCCCGTACTGGAGCGGAAAATCGGTGATCTGTTTCTTGACCAGCGCGATCGCCTCCTGCAGCACGTCGCGCTTGGCGCCGGAGACGCGCACGGCGTCGCCCTGGATGGCGGCCTGGACCTTCATCTTGCTGTCTTTCAGCAGCTTGACGATCTTCTTGGCGAGGTCCTGGTCGACGCCCACGCGCACCTTTACTTCCTGCTTGACCTTGTTACCCGAGACCTTCTGCACGTCGCCGTAGTCCAGGCAGCGGACGTCGACGTTCTTCTTGGTCATCTCGGGCAGCAGGATGGTCTTGATCTGGTCGAGCTGGAAGTCGCTGTCGCCATGGATGGTGAGCAGCTTGTCGGCATGCTCGATCTTGGCGCTGGTGCCCTTGAAGTCGTGGCGACCCTCAACCTTGCGGTTGGCCTGCTCTACGGCGTTGCGCAGCGAGGGCTGATCGACCTCGGACATGATGTCGAAAGACGGCATGACTCCCCTCCTCCGCGATCAGCCGAAATGGCAGATGTAGTGGTAGGGCTCGCCGGCGACTTCGATGTCGAAGCTGGAATTGCCCGGCACGTTGAAGGACTCGCCGGCGCCGTAGGTCTTCCAGTCCGCCTCGCCTTTCAGGCGCACGCGGCAGCTGCCAGCGACCCCTTCCATGATCTCGGGCGCGCCCGTGTTGAAGGTGAGCGTCGCCGGCAGGATGACACCGACCGACTTCTTCGTGCCGTCGGCGAGCTGGATGCCGTGGCTGACGCACTTGCCATCGAAATAGACGTTGGCCTGGGTGGTGACGGTTACGCCGTCGAAGGTGGCAGTGATGGCCATGAGATACGGACTCCTTATTCGATGCCGAGCAACTTCTGGATGATGCCCTTGGCGACGAAGCCGACGAAGCCCACGCCCAGGCCAAGGAACATCCACAGCATGCCGTAGCGGCCGGCCTTGGACTCCTTGCCCAGGTTCCAGATGATGAACATCATGAACAGGATCAGCCCGGTCAGGCCGATCTGGAGGGCGAGATCCTCGAACTCGGTAAAGCTGAGCCCGAGGATGAAATCATCGTTATTCATCGCAGCGTTGTATGGGGATTGAGCTTCGCAGCACAGGGGGGCGGATCAAGCCGCCCCCTTCGGGATCAGCTGCGCTTGGCCTTGGCGCTGGCGGCGATACGCATGCGCAGCGCGTTGAGGCGGATGAAGCCGTGTGCGTCCTTCTGGTTGTAGGCACCGGCGTCATCTTCGAAGGTGGCGATCGTCGGGTCGAACAGCGAATCGGTCTTCGAGTCGCGGCCGGTGACGATGACGTTGCCCTTGTAGAGCTTGAGGCGCACCCAGCCATTGACGGTCTGCTGGGTGTGGTCGATCAGCGCCTGGATGGCCTGACGCTCCGGGCTCCACCAGTAGCCGTTGTAGATCATGCTGGCGTAGCGCGGCATGAGGTCGTCCTTAAGGTGGGCGACTTCGCGGTCGAGCGTGATCGATTCGATGGCGCGGTGGGCACGCAGCAGGATGGTGCCGCCCGGGGTCTCGTAGCAGCCGCGGCTCTTCATGCCGACGTAGCGGTTCTCCACCAGGTCGAGGCGGCCGATGCCGTGCTTGCCGCCCAGCTCGTTGAGCTTGGCGAGCAGTTCGTGCGCCTTCATCGGCGTGCCGTTGATGGCAACGAGGTCGCCCTGCTCGAATTCCAGGTCGACGTATTCGGCGGCGTCCGGTGCGGCCTCGGGCGACACCGTCCAGCGCCACATCGACTCTTCGGCCTCGGCGGCCGGGTTCTCGAGGTGACGCCCCTCGAAAGAGATATGCAGCAGGTTGGCATCCATCGAGTAGGGCGAGCCGCCCTGCTTGTGCTTCATCTCGATGGGAATGCCGTGCTTCTCGGCATAGGCCAGCAGCTTCTCGCGCGACAGCAGATCCCATTCGCGCCACGGCGCGATGACCTTCACGCCCGGCATCAGCGCATAGTAGCCGAGCTCGAAGCGAACCTGGTCGTTGCCCTTGCCGGTGGCGCCGTGGGAGACGGCATCGGCGCCGGTGGCGCGTGCAATCTCGATCTGGCGCTTGGCGATCAGCGGGCGTGCGATCGAGGTGCCGAGCAGGTACTCGCCTTCGTAGACGGTGTTGGCGCGGAACATCGGGAAGACGAAGTCGCGCACGAACTCTTCGCGCAGGTCGTCGATGAAGATGTTCTCGGGCTTGATGCCGAACTTGAGCGCCTTGGTGCGCGCGGGCTCGAGCTCTTCGCCCTGGCCGAGGTCGGCGGTGAAGGTGACCACTTCGCACTGGTAGGTGTCCTGCAGCCACTTCAGGATGACCGAAGTGTCCAGCCCGCCCGAGTAGGCGAGCACTACTTTGTTGACGTCGCTCATGCTGTTTTCCTGTTTCCTGCTGTGTTGCCGGCACACACGCCCGTGCATGCCGTGATTGTCTCGTAGCTCAGTTCTCGATGCGGCCAAGCATCAGGTATTCCATCAGCGCCTTCTGCGCGTGCAGCCGGTTCTCGGCTTCGTCCCACACCACCGACTGCGGGCCATCGATGACCTCGGCCGTTACTTCCTCGCCGCGGTGCGCGGGCAGGCAGTGCATGAAGACGGCGTCCTTGTGGGCGACGGCCATCATGTCTGCATCGACGCACCAATCGGCAAAGGCCTTCATGCGCTCCTCGTTCTCGGCCTCGAAGCCCATCGAGGTCCACACATCGGTGGTCACCAGGTCGGCACCGCGGCAGGCGTCCATCGGGTCGGCGAACTGCTCGAAGTGATCGGTACCGTAGAGACCCGCGCGCTCGGGCTCGACCTCGTAGCCCGGCGGCGTCGACACATGCACGTTGAAATCCAGCACCTCGGCCGCCTGCAGCCAGGTATTGCACATGTTGTTGCTGTCACCGATCCAGGCCACCGTCTTGCCCTGGATGGAGCCGCGATGCTCGATGAAGGTGAAGATGTCGGCGAGGATCTGGCAGGGGTGGTATTCGTTGGTGAGGCCGTTGATGACCGGCACCCGCGAGTTGGCGGCAAAGCGCTCGACGATGTCCTGCTCGAATGTGCGGATCATCACGATATCGCTCATGCGCGAGATGACCTGGCCGGCATCTTCCACCGGCTCACCGCGGCCGAGCTGCGAGTCACGCGTATTCAGATAGATGGCCGAGCCGCCGAGCTGGTGCATGCCAGCCTCGAACGACAGCCGGGTGCGGGTGCTGGCCTTCTCGAAGATCATTACCAGCGTGCGGTCGAACAGCGGATGGTAGGGCTCGTAGCGCTTGAACTTATCCTTGATCCACTTGGCACGCGCGAACACGTAGTCATACTCTTCGCGGGTGAAGTCCTTGAACTGCAGATAGTGCTTGATTGAAGTCATAGGCAATCCTCAGCCGTTCGCGAGGAAGTCGCGAATCATCGGCGCCAGCATGGCCACCAGCGTCTGGGCGTCGGCAGCGGTGAAGGTGAGCGCGGGCAGCAGGCGCACCACGCGTTCGGAGGTGACCGACAGCAGCAGCCCCTGCTCGGCGGCACGCGCCATGAGCGCGCCGCAGGGGCGGTCGAGTTCGATGCCGATCATCAAGCCGCGGCCGCGGATATCGACGATGCCAGCCACGCCCTCGAGCGCCTCGGCCATACCCTTGCGGATCGCATCGCCCACGGCAACGGCGTTGTCCATGAGCTTGTCGTCGACAATGGCGCCGAAGGTCGCCAGACCCGCCGCGCAAGCGAGCGGATTGCCACCGAAGGTGGAGCCGTGGTTGCCCGGCCCGAACAGCCCCTTCGCCTTGCCCGCTGTGACGCAGGCGCCGATCGGCACGCCGGAGGCCAGGCCCTTTGCCAGGGTCATGACGTCGGGCATGGTGCCGGCGTGCTGCCAGCCGAACCATTTGCCCGTACGGCCCATGCCGCACTGGACCTCGTCGCAGATGAGCAACCAGCCCTTGTCGTCGCACAGCGCGCGCAGTTCACGCTGGAAGGTCTCGTCGGCCACGTTGACTCCGCCCTCGCCCTGGATCATCTCGAGCATCACGGCGACAACCGCATGGTTGTGCTCACCAACCTTGCGGATGGCCTCGATGTCCTTGTAGGGCACACGGATGAAGCCCTGTACCAGCGGCTCGAAACCGGCCTGCGCCTTGCGGTTGCCGGTCGCCGACAGCGTGGCCATGGTGCGGCCGTGGAAGGCCTGCTCCATGACGATGATGTGAGGCAGCTCGACACCCTTGTTGTGCCCGTACATGCGCGCGAGCTTGATCGCAGCCTCATTGGCCTCGCAGCCCGAATTGCAGAAGAAGACTTCGTCCATGCCGGACGTCTCGGCAATGCGGTCGGCGAGCTCGTCCTGCAGCGGGATGCCGTACAGGTTGGAAGTGTGCAGCACGCGCCCGGCCTGGTCGGCAATGGCCTTGACGAGTCGCGGATGGTTGTGACCGAGGGTATTGACGGCGATGCCGGAGAGGGCATCGAGATAGCGCTTGCCAGTCTCGTCGTAGAGCCAAACACCCTCGCCGTGGGAGAAGGCCACCGGCAGGCGGGCGTAGGTGTTCATGACATGGGACATGGGATACCTCGAGTTCGACGAAGCCAGAAAACGCACACGGCGGCAAACGCCGCCGTGCAGGGATAGCGCTGAATATTAAGCCAAAACCCGGCACGCTGTACATAAGCCCCATGGCGCGCCAACACACGCCGGAAAGCGCAACTGCGGTTTTCTGCTAGAATGCCGCCCGTCCTGATTCCGGCATCAAAGAACCGCAACAGCGACGCCCCCCGAAGCCGCCAAGGCATCACACATGAACCAGAAGATCGAAAACTTCATCATTGTCGGGGTCACGAGGGAGGGGAAGAAATTCCGTCCGAGCGACTGGGCAGACCGCCTGTGCGGCGTGATGTCGGCCTTTGGCGCCGACCATCGCATGACCTACTCCCCTTATGTGCGCCCCGGTTGCACACTCAAGGGTGACAAGACCGTCCTTGTCGACGCTCGCCTCTACGACGTCGAGCCGCTGGCCTACAAGTTCATGGTTAACTTCGCCAACGACAACAACCTGCAGATCGAGTGGATGGGCGATACGTCCCTGTAAACACACGCCAGAGAGACAGGCGGACCGCAGGAACAAGCGCGGAGCACGTCTTCACTTTCACTGCGGGAGCGGCGCCAGCCGCGAGCTTCTTGCCTTCGGGCGACATCGCCTTCAACACCTCGCGGCTTGCGCCACTCCTACGGGGAGCCGCCATGCGATGGGTGTGCTGTAGGAGCGGCGCCAGCCGCGAGCCTCCTGCCTTCGGGCGGCATCGCCTTCAACACCTCGCGGCTTGCGCCACTCCTACGGGGAGCCGCCATGCGATGGGCGCGCTGTAGGAGCGGCGCCAGCCGCGAGCTTTTCGTCGGCTCATCCCGGCGCTATCGCATTCAAACCCTCGCGGCTGGCGCCGCTCCTACATCAGCACCGCCCACGTTGGGACGCAGCTCTGCATAGACGCCCGCATCTTCAGCCCAGGCAGCTAACAAAAAAGCGACCCGCAGGTCGCTTTTCCAGTCTCGGCGCCTGGACGCCGGCATACTTCAAGAATCAGACGGCCATTGCCTTGACGGCGGCCGAAAGACGGCTCTTGTGGCGAGCAGCCTTGTTCTTGTGAATGATGTTCTTGTCAGCGATGCTGTCGATGGTGCTCATCGAGGTGCGAAAGACCGACTGAGCCGCCGCCTTGTCGCCACCCACGATGGCCTTGCGCACGGCCTTGATCGCGGTACGCAGGCGGGAACGAAGGCTGCCGTTATGGGCGCGTGCCTTGGTCGCCTGACGGGCGCGCTTGCGAGCTTGTGCCGAGTTGGCCATAAATGTGAATTCCGTGTTGGTGGTTCTAGAAAAGTCCGCGATTATATTGAGCCACGCGGACAAATGCAATAGGCAACCGCATTAATGTAGGACTGCCGTTCAGGCGGCGAGACATCCATGGCGTGCGCAAGCTCGTCCGCCGCCATAACCGGGCACCCGCCTTCGCCCCCTCGCCTGCATCGGCAGCCGTGCAATCACGATGGCGGCTACGGATTGGCGGCACAGCCGGTTATGATGCGCGCCTTGCATCGCCTCCCGAACTGCAACCTGCACTGCCCCGCACCTCATGAACCTCCTGCGCGCCCTCGCCACCGTCAGCGGCATGACCCTGCTGTCCCGCATCCTCGGCTTCGTGCGCGACCTCGTCATCGCCCGCGCCTTCGGCGCCGGCATGGCCACCGACGCCTTCTTCGTCGCCTTCCGCCTGCCCAACCTGCTGCGGCGAATGTTCGCCGAAGGGGCGTTCTCCCAGGCCTTCGTGCCGATCCTCGCTGAATACAAGAACCGCCAGGGCGAGGCGGCAACCCACACCCTGGTCAACCGCGTCGCAACCCTGCTCGGGCTGATCGTGGCGGTCGTGGCGGCACTCGGCGCACTGGCGGCACCGCTCATCATCTACGTGTCGGCACCGGGTTTCTCGGGTGACCCGGGCAAATTCGAGCTCACAGTCGAACTCACCCGCATCACCTTCCCCTACATCTTCTTCATGTCCCTGGTGGCGCTGGCGGGCGGCGTCCTCAACACCTGGAGCCGCTTTGCCATCCCGGCATTCACACCGGTCCTGCTCAACCTCGCCTTCATCGGCATGGCTCTGTTCGCCGTGCCCTACTTCGACCCGCCGGTGCTGGCGCTGGCGTGGGCGGTGTTCATCGGCGGGCTGTTGCAGCTGATCCTGCAGATCCGTCCGCTGATGAAGATCGGCATGCTGCCACGCTTCGACCTGGACATGTCCGACCCTGGCGTGCGCCGCGTCATGAAACTGATGGCGCCCGCCATCCTGGGCGTGTCGGTGAGCCAGATTTCCCTGCTGATCAACACCATCTTCGCCTCTTTCCTGGAGAGCGGCAGCGTGTCCTGGCTGTACTACGCCGACCGCCTGATGGAGTTTCCCGCCGGCCTGCTGGGCGTGGCGCTGGGGACGATCCTGCTGCCCAGCCTGTCCAAGCTGCATGCCGACGACAAGGGCGAGGAGTTCTCCTCGCTGCTCGACTGGGGCCTGCGCCTGACCCTGCTGCTGACTCTGCCCGCGGCCCTGGGCCTGGCGCTGCTGGCGGTGCCGCTGGTGGCGACCCTGTTCAACTACGGAGCCTTCTCGGCAACCGACGTGATGCAGACACGCAGCGCGCTGGTCGCCTACAGCATCGGCTTGACCGGCCTGATCCTGGTGAAGGTGCTGGCGCCGGGCTTCTACGCCCGCCAGGACATCCGCACCCCGGTGAAGATCGCCCTCATCACGCTATGCGCCACCCAGCTGATGAACCTGGCCTTCGTCTTCCCATTGCGCCATGCCGGGCTGGCGCTGGCGATCGGGCTGGCATCCTGCCTCAACGCGGCTTTGCTTTACCGCGGCCTGCGCAAGCGCGCCATCTACACGCCGCAAGCCGGCTGGGGGATATTCGCACTGAAGCTGCTGGCGGCCCTGGCAGTAATGGGAGGGGTGCTGTGGTTTGCGGGCGGTCCGGCGACGCTGTGGCTCGAGATCGGCGGCCTTGAGCGTGCCGGGCGGCTTGGCGTGGTCGTGGTTGCGGGCGCTGCGGCCTACTTCGCCACGCTGTTCGCGCTCGGTTTCCGGCCGCGCGACTTCCGCCGCCGCGGCGCAGCCTGAAGGTAAAGGCTCGCGGCGGGCGCTGCTCCTGCAGCCCCCCAGCGCGCGTCACCCCCGGTAGGAGCGGCGCCAGCCGCGAGCTTTTATGCGCCCCGTCGCCTTCAACCCCTCGCGGCTCGCGCCGCTCCTACAGCCCCCTCACAGCGCGCGTCATCCCCGGTAGGAGCGGCGCCAGCCGCGAGCTTTTATGCGCCTCGTCGCCTTCAACCCCTCGCGGCTCGCGCCGCTCCTACAGCGCCCACTAGCGCGCGTCGGCATCCCGTAGGCGCAACGCAAGTCGCTATTTCATCGCCAACGAGGCGCCAGTCGGGACTCAGGGCACCGGCGGCAGCGGAATCTGGTCACTGCGCCGTGCGCCGCCAGTGAAGGCGCGGCAGTCCTCCAGGAATCGACGGATGACGCGGCTGTGGTACTTGCCACGATGCCAGACGAAGTAGAAATACCGCCGCAGGTCGAGTTGCGGGGTGTCGACCGGCACCAGGCTGCCACGGCGAAAGGCATCGCGAAGGGCGAGCCTGGACAGGCAGCCCAGTCCCAGTCCGCTCTCGACCGCACGCTTGACGGCCTCGGTATGCTCGAGTTCAAGCCGCGGCACGATGCCGCCCGGCCAGTGGCGCAAGGCCTGGTCGAAAGTCTCACGCGTACCCGAACCACGTTCGCGCAGAATCCAGGGCTGGTGGGCGATCGCATCCAGCCCGACTTGCCCCCCTTTGGCCAGCGCATGCCCCGGCGCACAAAACACCACCAGTTCGTCCTCCACCCAGGGCTCGACCTCGAGCGCCGCATCGACGACCTGGCCTTCGACCAGCCCCAGATCGATCTCGTGCCGCAGCAGCATGGCAGCAATGGTGGCGGTGTTATGCACCTGCAGGCGCACCCTGCTCTCGGGATGCGCCTGCAGGAAATTCGACACAATGAGCGGCAGCAGGTAGTTGCCGATGGTGAGGGTGGCCCCCACCCGCAGGTTACCCAGACCACGCTCGCCGCGCAGCAAGGCGTCGATCTCCTCGGCGCGGTCCAGCAGCTCTACGGCATGAGCAAGCAACAGGCTGCCCTGCTCGTTCAGGCGCAGACGCTTGCCGGCGCGGTCGAAGAGCTGCTGATCGAACTGGCTCTCGAGTTCGGCCAACGCCGCACTGGCGGCCGACTGCGACAGTGCGAGCGCTTCAGCCGCACGCGAGACGTTCTCGCTGCGCGCGATCTCGACGAACACCTGCATCTGACGGAGCGTGAACCTCATATCGATTCAATAGGTAAGTGATATCACTATTATCCACCAGATCACTAACGACGCGAGCCTAGAATCAAGGACATCCGAATCACCCCCACAGGGTCCGCAGCCGTCATGAGCAACCTCGTCACCGAACGTGTCCTCAGCGTCCATCACTGGAACGACTCCCTCTTCAGCTTTCGTACCACGCGCAATCCCGGCCTGCGCTTCGAGAACGGCCAGTTCGTGATGATCGGGCTCGACGTCGATGGCAAGCCGCTGACCCGCGCCTACAGCATCGCCAGCCCCAACTACGAGGAGCATCTCGAGTTCTTCAGCATCAAGGTGCCTGACGGCCCGCTGACATCACGCCTGCAGCACCTGCGCGAGGGCGACCCCATCGTCGTGAGCAAGAAGCCCACCGGCACCCTGGTGCTGCACGACCTCAACCCCGGCAAGCACCTCTACCTGCTCGCCACCGGCACCGGCCTGGCGCCTTTCCTGAGCGTGATCCAGGATCCGGAAACCTATGCGCGCTTCGACAAGGTGGTGCTGGTGCACGGCGTGCGCTTCGTTGCCGAGCTCGCCTACACCGACTTCATCACCCGCGTGCTGCCGCAGAACGAGTTCTTCGGCGAGCAGGTGAGCGAACAGCTCATCTATTACCCCACGGTCACCCGCGAGGCCTTCCGCAATACCGGCCGCATCACGCATGTGATCGAATCCGGCAGGCTGTTCGCCGACATCGGCCTACCCGCGCTCGACCCGGCCACAGACCGCGTCATGATCTGCGGCAGCCAGGCGATGAACAAGGACTGCTGCGACCTGCTCGACGCGCGTGGTTTCTCCATGTCGCCGCGCATCGGCGTACCCGGCGACTACGTGATCGAACGTGCTTTCGTCGACAAGTGAGCGGGCGATGACAGGCGCGCATGCGCTCGTGCTATCCCCTTTTTCTTGATATTTATCAAATTTGATCACACCTGGGCCGCTAGCATCGCGGCCCGTGAAAACACCCATACCCGCCTCTCTGTTCCTTTCTCTGTGCTGCCCGGCCGGTAGGTCACCCGGAGCGTACGGCGCATGACGCGTGCCGCCGTCTCCAGGCTGCTGAGGACCTCGACCCACATCAGGCTGCTGGTGCTTGGGCTGGTCGTGCTCGCCGTCGTGGGCAGCCTCTTCGTCCAGGCCGGCGCGGTCACCACCGGCGAGCACCTGCGCTATGCACGCGACCTGCGCGAGATCCGTCAGGTGGATGCCGAGCTCAACACCGCAACCATCGCGAGCCGCCTGGACATCGGCAGCTGGCAGGCGGTCGAAGCACACAGCGCACGCATGCGGACGCTGATCGATGCGCTCCACGACACGCCATCGTTCCTGACCCACGAGGAGAGGCTGCGCGTTCTCGATCAGCTCGACAGCTACGCCCGAATGCAGCAGCACAAGCAACAGCTGGTCGCGGCCCTCCAGGAGGAACTGGCGCGGATCACGGAGCCCGCCCAGGCCAGGCACCAGCGCCTGGACGAGCTCTCATCCGCCCTGCTTGCGCTGGCCAGCGCGCGCCAGGGCGAGGTCCTCGTGGAAAGCTATGCGGCTGGCTACAAGTCGGCCGCAGCGCGCACCCAGGCCCACCTCGTGCTGCTGCTCGCGGTTGCCCTGGGGCTCGGAGTCTTCCTGCTGTTGACTGCCATCCGGCTGCGCAAGACGACGCTGGCAGTAGCGGACACCAACGTCGAGCTCAATGCCACCGTCGCAGCGCTCCGCAGTGCAGAGGCTGAGCTGACGCGCTATGCGACCGTATTCACCAGCTCGAGCGAGGGCATGCTGATCACCGATGCCGCGGGGACCATCATCGCGGCCAACCCGGCGTTCAGCCGGATCACCGGCTACACCCTGGACGAGGTGATCGGGCACTACCCCGGGCTGCTCAACTCCGGTCGCCAGGATGCGGGCTTCTACCGCCGCATGTGGTCGGCCATCAACAGCCGTGGCCAGTGGCAAGGCGAGATCTGGAATCGTCGGCGCAACGGCTCGATCTATCCCGAGTGGTTGTCGATCAGCGCGGTACATGGCGAGGACGGCAAGGTCCTGAACTACATCGGCATCTTCTCCGACATCACCGAACGCAAGGAGGCCGAGGCGCGCATCCTGCATCTCGCCCATCATGACCCGCTCACCAACCTGCCCAACCGCGCTCTCCTCCAGGACCGCCTGCAACAGGTGCTGCTGCAGGCGCGACGGCACAAACGCGGCGTAGCGGTGCTGCTGCTCGACCTCGACCGCTTCAAGACGATCAACGACATCCTCGGGCACGAGAGTGGTGACGGCCTGCTGCTGCAGATCACCGAACGCTGCCGCAGCACGATCCGCGACACCGACACGCTGGCACGCCTGAGCGGCGACGAATTCGTGATCGTGCTGCAGGAGGTCGACGGCGCTCACGATGCCGCACTCATCGCGCGCAAGATCCTCGACGAAGTGGCGCTTCCATGCCAGCTGGGCGAGCACCGGATCACGGTGACCGCAAGCATCGGCATCGCGCTCTACGACCAGGACGGCGGCACGCCCTCGGCCCTGCTGCGCAACGCCGACGCCGCGATGCATCGCGCCAAGGAAGCCGGACGCAATGGCTTCGAGTTCTTCTCGGCCGAGATGAACACCTCCTCGCTCGGCCAGCTGCTGCTCGAGAACCAGCTGCGCGGGGCGGCAGACCGCGGCGAACTGCTGCTGCACTACCAGCCCAAGGAGTGCGCGATCAGCGGCCGGCTGCTCGGGCTGGAGGCGCTGCTGCGCTGGCAGCATCCGGAGCTGGGCTTGGTCGCCCCCGGCCGCTTCATACCGCTCGCCGAGGAGATCGGGCTCATTGGCACGATCGGCGAGTGGGTGCTCGGCGAGGCCTGCCGCCAGCAACGCGCCTGGCTCGATGCCGGCCTCGACATCGTGCCGGTCGCAGTGAATCTGTCCGCACAGCAGCTTGCCCAGCAGAACATCGTCTCCCAGATATCGAACGCGATCAACGATGCCGGCCTTGCACCCGAGGTGATCGAGCTCGAGCTCACCGAAACCATGCTGATGCGCGACATCGACCGTAACATCCACACCCTGATCCGGCTGCGCGACATGGGCGTGCGTCTGTCGATCGATGATTTCGGCACCGGCTACTCGTCGCTCAACTACCTGCGCCAGTTCCCGGTCAATGCGCTCAAGATCGACCGCAGCTTCGTCAGTGACATCAGCGCAGAAGGCAACGAGGGCAAGATTGCCTCGGCCATCATCGGCATGGCCCACAGCCTGGGTTTGGAGGCAATCGCCGAAGGCGTGGAGACCGAGGCGCAACGCAGCTTCCTCGTCGCACAGGGCTGCCACCAGCTGCAGGGCTATCTTATTGGCAGGCCAGTGCCTGCGGGTGAGCTGGCGCCCCGCCTGCGACCGCGCCCCGGCCATCGCTGAGCACCACCCCGCAGCACCGAACTTGTGTCACCCTGCACGCGTCGAAGCCGCTGCGGAACGGGGCATTCACCCCGATTGCCGACAAGCGGACAAGGACCCATACGGAGAGACACGATGAATTCCAATCTGTACGAGATCGAAGTCGAGCGCCTCAGCGGCGGCACCACCACCCTTGGCGAACATGCCGGCAAGGTGTTGCTGGTCGTCAACACCGCCAGCCAGTGCGGCCTCACCCCGCACTACGCCGGCCTCGAGAAGCTCTACCAGACCTACAAGGACCGCGGCCTGGTCGTGCTCGGTTTTCCGTGCAACCAGTTCGGCGCCCAGGAGCCAGGCAGCGCGGAAGAGATCGGCGCCTTCTGCGAGAAGAACTACGGCGTGAGCTTCCCGATGTACGCCAAGATCGAGGTCAACGGTGATGGCGCGCATCCGCTCTACAAGCACCTCAAGCAGCACGCCAAGGGCATCCTCGGCACCGAGGCCATCAAGTGGAACTTCACCAAGTTCCTGGTCAGCCGTGACGGCGAGCGCATCGAACGCTACGCACCGACGACCACGCCGGAGGAACTGGTGAAGGACATCGAGGGGATGCTGTAGACTGCAGCCCTTTCCGACTCAGCAGGACCCTCCCCCATGGCCCAATACGTCATGTCGATGCTGCGCGTGAGCAAGATCGTTCCGCCCAAGCGTCAGATCATCAAGGACATCTCCCTTTCCTTCTTCCCCGGCGCCAAGATCGGCCTGCTCGGCCTCAACGGCTCGGGCAAGTCCACCGTGCTGCGCATCATGGCCGGCGTGGACAAGGAATACGACGGCGAAGTGCAGTGGCTCGCCGGCCAGCGCATCGGCTACCTGCCTCAGGAGCCCGAGCTCGACCCCGCCAAGACGGTGAAGGAAGAGGTCGAGTCCGCGCTTGGCGAGATCATGGAAGCCCGCCAGAAGCTGGAGGAGGTCTACGCCGCCTACGCCGAACCCGACGCCGACTTCGACAAGCTCGCCGAGGAACAGGCCAAGTACGAGAACATCCTGTCGACGGCCGGCAGCGACGTCGAGACCCAGATGGAAATCGCCGCCGACGCGCTGCGCCTGCCGCCCTGGGACGCCGTGATCGGCAACCTGTCCGGCGGTGAGAAGCGCCGCGTCGCGCTGTGCAAGCTGCTGCTGTCCAAGCCCGACATGTTGCTGCTCGACGAGCCCACCAACCACCTCGACGCCGAATCGGTCGACTGGCTGGAGCAGTTCCTCACCCGCTTCCCCGGCACTGTGGTCGCCGTCACCCACGACCGCTACTTCCTCGACAACGCCGCCGAGTGGATCCTCGAACTCGACCGCGGCCACGGCATCCCGTGGAAGGGCAACTACTCGTCATGGCTCGAGCAGAAGGGTGACCGCCTGGCGCAGGAAGCCAAGCAGGAAGCTGCGCACCAGAAGGCGATGAAGACCGAGCTGGAATGGGCGCGCTCCAATCCCAAGGCGCGCCAGGCCAAGTCCAAGGCCCGCCTGGCCCGCTACGAGGAAATGGCGAGCGTCGAGTACCAGCGCCGCAACGAGACGCAGGAAATCTTCATCCCACCCGGCGAGCGCCTGGGCGACAAGGTCATCGAGTTCCACAACGTCAGCAAGGCCTTCGGCGACAAGCTGCTGATGGACAACGTCAGCTTCAGCATCCCGCCGGGCGCCATCGTCGGCATCATCGGCCCCAACGGCGCGGGCAAATCGACGCTGTTCAAGATGATCGAAGGCCGCGACACGCCTGATTCCGGCACGGTCGAGATCGGCACCACGGTCAAGATCGCCGCCGTCGACCAGACCCGCGAGGGGCTGGCCAACGACAAGACGGTGTTCGACGCCATTTCCGATGGCGCCGACGTGCTTACCGTGGGCCGCTTCGAGATGCCCAGCCGCGCCTACATCGGCCGCTTCAACTTCAAGGGCGGCGACCAGCAGAAGATCGTCGGCAATCTCTCGGGTGGCGAGCGCGGGCGCCTGCACCTGGCCAAGACCCTGATCCAGGGCGGCAACGTGCTGCTGCTGGACGAACCGTCCAACGACCTCGACGTCGAGACCCTGCGCGCGCTCGAAGACGCGCTGCTGGAGTTCGCCGGCTGCGCGCTGGTGATCTCGCACGACCGCTGGTTCCTCGACCGCATCTGCACCCACATCCTGGCGGCCGAAGGCGATTCGCAATGGACCTTCTTCGCCGGCAACTACCAGGAATACGAAGAGGACAAGAAGAAGCGCCTGGGCGAAGAAGGCGCGAAGCCGAAGCGTATCCGCTACAAGCCGATCGCGCGCTGACGCGTGCCTACTGCGCGGCGCGCTCGTGGATGGCGCGCACGCGTTCTGGCGTTGGCGGATGGGTGGACAGGTAGCTACCCACGCCGCCCTGCGCCGGATCGAGGCGCTGCAGCATGTTGGCCAGATGGCGCGGGTCGACACCATGGCGGCGCATCATGTCCACCGCGTGGTCGTCGGCCTCGCGCTCGAAGCTGCGCGAGTAGCCAAGTTCGGTGAGGATCAGCGGCAGTGCGGTGACGGCAGACGACACCGCAGACACGTCGCCCACCACAACCGCAGCCAGAACACCCATCATCGAGGCCTGGATCGAGCGCCGCATCGCATGCCGATGTGCGACATGGCCAATTTCGTGAGCGAGCACGCCGATCAGCTCTTCGTCGCTGCGTGCGAGCCCGACCAGCTGATCGGTAAACACGATGGTGCCGCCCGGCAAGGCGAGCGCATTGGCGCCGATCTCGTCGCTGGCAAGGCGGAACAGCACGCGGATCGGCGGGTCCTCGCCAAGCTCCGCCGCAAGGGGCGCAAACAAGGCCTGCAGACGCTGCTGCTCTGTGGCGTCGAGCCTGCTCGGCGCCATCATCTGGCGGTCGATCAGCTCCAGCACCAGGCTGTCCGCGTGCGCATGCACGCTCTGCGGCAATGATGCAGCAATGGCACGCGCAGCCATCGGCACACCCCACTGCACGCTCGCCCACACAAAGGCCACCGTCACCAGCACGCCTAGCAGCACATAGCGCAGGCGCGACTCGAGGTGATGGAGCAATCCTGCACCTGCTGCCGGCAACAACCGATCGACACCGTCGTTGTCCGCCGTCTCGAAGGCCTCTCCCCCTTTGAAGCGGATGAAGCGCGGCGTGTTGCCCAGCCGCGACGACACCTCGACCTCGTCGCGTTCCGCCACCGCGAGCAGATCGCCCCCCTCCGCCACCACCCTCACCTGCCCGCGCTCGCACCGCAAGGTCGCCGCCACGCGGCGAGAGCTGCTACCACCCTGAAAATGCCCGGCGACCTGCATCAGAAGCCCAGGTCGACGTCGAAGACATCGCCGATCTCACCGCCCACGGCACTCAAGGCAGCGCCCTGGTCGGCGACAAAGCGATCGAGGTCGCCATCGGCATCGAGGGCGATGTGTGCAGCCGCGTAACGGGCGCTGCGTACCTTCGCCCACGGGTAGAACAAACCCAGGGTGAGCACGATCGCCAGCGTGTTGGTGAACATGAGCGCAGCGTAGGAGCCGAGGCGGTAATCGGCGGCGGTCGCGTGGCGATCGATGGTGGTGTTGTTGAAGCGCAGATTGGTGAGCCTGACCGCGAACAATGCCATCGCCAGCAGGTACATGGCCACCATGAGCAGGATGGAGAGCGGCGGGAAGACCGTGCCCAGCACCCCGGCGACGATCGCTCCGGCCAGGAAGACACCAAGAACGATCAGGAAGAGCGTATAGAACTTGCCGGCGCCGGCAGCGAAACTGAAGTGCGTGACGCCATAGCGCGTGTTGTCGATGATGAAGCGCTGCTGGCGGAAAAAGGCATACGGGAACAGCAGGCCCAGCGTCAGCACGCTCAGCAGCGGCCACAGCAGGAATACCACGTAGGCCTCGCCGACGCGCCCATCAAAGCCGAAGCGCAGCCCACGCCAGGCCGAGTAATGGTTGCGAAAGGCAAGGCCGCGGACGATGACCCACGGCATGATCGCGATGAAGAACAGCATCAACACCGCCCCGAGCAGGGGCACGAACTCGCTGGCGAGTACGTACACCAGCAGCATGGCGAAGGCGACCAGGCGCCCCTTGAGGATGCTCAGCGGGCTGGCGAGATAGTCGAAACTGGCGCCGTCCAGACGGGTGCTGCCGTAGAAGTAGCGCTGCGTGCGCACCTTGGCCCAGGCCGAATAGATACCCAGCGTGACGATGGTGAGCAGAAGGTTGACGATCCAGATGCGGAAGAACTCGAAGCCCTCGCCGGCAAACTCGAACGCCACCCGCCGCCGTGCAGCCTGTTCGCGCTCTAGCCCTTCCAGCACCGCATCCTGGAACACCACCGAATGAACCGCCTCAGTCATCTGCCCGCCCCCTGGATGCGCACCACGCCCTGAAAATGACAAAATAATATCAACACCAAGCCACGCCCGCCAGAAAACCCGCTCGCAGGCGTCACTGCACGGTTTCCACCACACCGATCACTTCTTGTCGACGCCGACAAAGCTCAGCGCCTTCAACCATTTCCGGTCCCGCTTGATCGTATCCAGGCGCACGGCGCGGTTGCGGCGCTCGGCCGTGCTCTGGGCGAACCACACCAAGGCCCTGAACACGTGCCCTGACCACGCGGAGCGGCGCCGACAGAGCGGTCCCAGCGTACGCACGAGCACCGGGCAATAGCGGACGAAGAGTTCGTCATCGAGACTCACGATGGCCTCGACGGACCCCGGGTTGCCCTGGCGCGCCGAGCGCCCGAAGAGCTGTCTGTCCACCCGGGCGCTTTCGTGGAACTCGGTGAGGATCACATGCAACCCACCGCGCTGCTCCACTTCGGGCGCGAGCTTGATGTCGGTCCCCCGTCCCGCCATGTTGGTCGCAACCGTTATCCGTCCTGGCTGACCGGCTGCCGCCACCGCATCCGCCTCGGCGGCATCCTGGCGTGCATTGAGCACCGTATGCTCCACGCCTTGTGCGCTCAGCGCGGCACTGAGCAGCTCCGAGGCTTCTACCGAGCGCGTGCCGACCAGCACGGCCCTGCCCTCGGCCGCGACAGCGGCCGCCCGAACTGCAACCGCATCCCAGCGTGCGTCCGAATTGCGAAAGACACGGTCAGGCAAGCGCACGCGACGCAGGGCCTTGTTGGTCGGAATGCGCGTGATGCTGAGATCGTATACCCGGCGCAGCTCACCGCCGACCTCGGCCGCAGTCCCGGTCATCCCGGCCAGCAACAGATAGCGTCCGAAGAAGCGCTGGTAGGTGATCTGCGACAAGGTCCGGCGCTGGCCGGAGATCTCGCATCCTTCCTTTGCCTCGATCATCTGATGCAGCCCACGCTCCCAGGTTCGGTCGGGCATCACCCGGCCAGTGAACTCATCGACGATCTGTACCTTCTCATCGGCGACGATGTAGTGCTGGTCGCGATGAAAGAGCTCGCGTGCCGAAAGCGCCTTGTTGATCAACTCACGACGCCACAGTGCCGAAACCCAAACTCCCCCCTCATCGCGCAGCACGTGCTCCGCATGGGCCTCGCCGGCAGACGTCAGCCAGATGTCGCGTTCCCGGCCGAGTACATAGTGCTCGCCAGCGGAGAGCGTCGCCGCGAAGGCGATCGCACGGTGGTAAATGGCCGGATCGAGCTCGTCCGGGAGCGTCTCAGAGATGATCAGCGGCGTTCTGGCCTCGTCGATGAGCACGCTGTCGGCCTCATCGACGATTGCCACATGCAGGCCGCGCAGGATGGGGAGTGCGCCGCTGCGTGCGCCGAGCAGCCGACGCAGACGCAGCTGGGCAAGCGGTGTCGCACCCAGTGCGATGCGGTCCTTCAGGTAGTCGAAGGTGAGCTCCTTGTTGGAGACATAGACCACGGGCTTGGCGTACTCGGCCCTGCGCTTGTCGACATCCATGTCCTGCAACACCACCCCCACGGCGAGGCCGAAGAACGCGTACAGGGGCTGGTTCTCCTCGGCGTCGCGCTCGGCGAGATAGTCGTTCACGGTCACCACATGCACTGCGGCACCGCAAAGCGCAGCCACGCACACGCCCAAGGTCGCCGCCAGCGTCTTGCCTTCACCGGTTGCCATCTCGGCAATCCGTCCGCGCAGCAAGGCCTCGCCGGCAAGCAGCTGGACATCGTGGTGGCGCTTGCCCAGAACCCGGCGCGATGCCTCCCTGATGATCGCAAAGGCTTCGGCGATGAGCGCATCGAGCAAGCCCTCGCGCTGCATGCGGCACGCCACGGCGTGGATGCGGACCCGCAACTGATCGTCGTCGAGCACCAACAGCTCGCGCTCGATAGCGTTCACCGCGGCCACGAGCACACCATCCCGCCGCCCCTTGCCGACGGCAAAACGCGCGACCAACGCACGCAGCCACTCCTCGACGACATGAGGCGGATCCTCGAGCCGCTCGAGGTAGGCCGCATCGCCGACCTTGACGGCTCGCCCCTTCAGCAAGGCCCGGACGTCAGACACCGAACTTGCTCAGGAAGAGCTGACGCAAGCGCCGCAGGCCCTGGACACCGATCGGCTCCCAGCCGAGGTCGAAACGCACGAACACGCGTTCGCCAAACCCGATCGCCTCGTCACGCGCCGGCAAGGCCATATCGATCAAGAACACCCGCTCGAGGGTCCTGAGGCCCTCCGGATCATCCACAGCAGTAGGCACGCTGCCGCCGCCATGAATCCCCAGCGCCGGTGACGGCAAGGTGTCCACACCGCCGGCCGCCGGCCGCACCACCTGCGTGACGTGGGCGCGCCCGATCCAGTCGGCAAAGCGCAACTCCGCGGCGCGCATCCGCTCGCGGACAAGGTCGATATCATCCTGGCGGACCACTACCCGGGCGATCAGGTCATCGCGATCGAGCACGTAACCGACGAGGTCGCCCTTGCGCAGGAAAGCACCGGCCAAATCCTGCGCCCTGGGCACGATCAGCCGGCCCGACGCGCCCGCGTGTGCAACCAGCAGGCTTGCGCGCTCCTCAAGTCTGGCAAGCAGCTCGGCCTCCATGCGTCGCTGGCGCTCGAGCAGAACCGCCTTGACCGGATCGGAAAACTGCTCGGCACGCAATCGGGACTCGGCTTCGTGCAAGCGGGCGCGTGCAAGCTCGATCTCCGCACTCAGGCCGATGTCCTCGAGCACGAACAAGGCCTGCCCAGCCTCCACGCCGCCGCCCGACGTATCGAGCCACGAGCGGAAGAAGCCGTCGCCACCCGCGCGCACGATGGCGCGCTCGGGCAGCCACACCACGCCCTCGGCCTGTGTACGCAGCGGCGCCGGCACGATGAACAGGAGACTGAGCACGACCAGCACGATGGCCAGCGACACCCGTAGCGCACGCCGGCGCACGCGCTGCAGGCTGGCACTATTGACAACATGTCTGTAGGACTTCCACAGAGGCATGCCGAAGGCAGTGATACACACCCAGATGGCAAGCAGTACGCCGAAGATGAAGAAGGCGCTGGAGACGAACATGACGATCGTGACGGTCAGGAACATCCGGTAGCACCAGGCCAGCGGTGTGTAGGCAAGCAACCAGCGCTTCTCGGCCGGGGTCTCCACGGGCTGGTCTGCGTCGTGCGCCCCGCAGATATGGCGATCCCACAGGTAGGTGTAGTACTTCTGTCCGCGCTGGGCGAGGTTCGGCATCTCGATCAGGTCGGTGAAGATGTAGTACGCATCGAAGCGCAGCAAGGGATTGCCATTGACGATGAGGGTCGACACACCCGCCACCACGATGACGTTGTAGGCCACCGCGCGACTGACCCCGGGCTCGATCAGCAGCCACACGTAGAGTGCGATGGCAGCGACGAAGACTTCGACCAGCATGCCCGCTGCCGCCACCACGCTGCGCTGCACGCGGGACGGGAAGATGGCCGTCGCCGAGGCGTTGACGTAGGGCACCGGAGCAAAGACGAGGAACATCAGCCCCATCTCATGGACAGGCGCGCCCCACTTGCGTGCGGCGATGCCATGACCGAGTTCGTGCAACAGCTTGACCACCGGATAGACGCAGAACATCACCAGCAGGTTGCTGCTGGACAGTATCTGATCCGAGAAATTGTGCGTCAGATCGGACCAATGCATGACCGCGAGCACCAGCGCCGGAACGACGACGAGCATCCAGATCACCGCCCCCAGGGTGGAGAACCACCATCCGGTGAAAGGCACGATACGCTGCAGGAAGGCATCGGGATCGACGAGCGGGAACTTCAGGCTCATCGGATTGAGCAGGTACTGCTTCAAGGTGGCACGACGCTTCTTGCGGTAGCGCGCAAAGAGCGCGGCCGAATCCGAGTTCGTATCCACCAGCAGCAGGTCGGCCGAATGCAGTTGAACGAGCAGATCGACCACCTCGTTCTGGGTGCACTCATCACCATGACCGGAGAGGTTGGCGTGCTCCCACAGTGCCTGCACCGTCTGCTTGCCGTCCATTCCCTGCACCAGCCGGTAGGCGGCAGGAGTCAGGCGGTGGTAGCGCCCGCCCGACTGATCCTGAACCACGTACCACACCTTGTCTCGATAGACGTGGCGCTCCACGCGTGCGAGCGGAATCAAGCGTGGCCGCAGGTCGGCCACCGAGTGCCACGATGAGCTGAACAGACTTCTCGCCATGGTGCTTCAGGGCAGCCAGGACCACAGGGTGAGTGTCAGCCAGTCATTGAACCTGCGCGTGAGCACCCAGCCCAGCGCGGCACGCCCGGTATCGATCTTGCCAACCCCCTCCATGCCCGGTCTCAGGCGCGGCGATGCGTCACTCAACAAGGCCTCGACACGGAAGAAGTTGCGGCCGTCCTGGGTTGTGGCCACCGGCGTCAGGCGCCCGATCTCGAACGGAATGGGCTCGCCGGCAATACCGGTCATCACCAGGCGACCCGCCTGGCCCTCGGTGACGAAGCGGATATCGCGCTCATCGACTTCGAGCACGATCCGGTAGCTGCTCAGCGGCGCAATCTCGAACAGTTTCTGTCCGGTCTCGAGCGGCGCGCCGATCTGCTGCGACAGATCGCCACTGATGACGACACCGTCAAAGGGCGCCAGCAGCCGCGCACGCACGATGCGCTCCTCGATCAAGGCGAGCTGCGACTCGGCCTGCTGCAACTGCGCACCAAGCACCTGTATCGAGGCCAGGTCATGGCCGGCAAAGGCCTCGCGCAACTTGCCTGCATGCTGGTCCCGTTCGCTCGACCAGCGGGCCTGCTCGATCAGCAGCTCGCGATCGTCGAGCTGCGCGACCAGCGCCCCCTGCTCGACCTGGTCACCAGCCCTGACATAGGCGGCAGTCAGGAAACCCTGGAACGGCGCCGCAACCACGCGCTGCACCTCGCCCTCGATCACTGTCCGTGCCGAGATGCGGTGCTCGACCGGCAGCAGGACGAGCACGGCCAGCACCACCGACAAGGCGACTGCCCCCGCCTTCCAGGTCAGATGACGTGGCCCGAAGAGCTTGCCGAGGACGCGCCCGATGTCATCGCGGACATGGCGCAGGCTACCCTGCTCGGCCTTGCGCCGCTGCTCGACGACAGGCGCAAGCAGCGCCGCCAACGCATCCACCCACGCAAGCTCGGAGCGCCCGAACGTGCCATTCTCGCGCTCCAGCACCAGAACGGCGCGGCACTCGCCACCCAGCATCATGGGATAGGCAAGCGCCGCCGAAGCACCCGTAATGCCCTGCAGTGCCGAGAGCTTTGGCGTTGCGGCAGCCGTTTCGGACTCCCCACGCGGCACGACAAGCGGCAGGGACGTATCGAAGGCCTCGTTCATGGCGGCTGCGCAGGCCTTGGTGTAGGCCGCATGACGATCGAAGCTGGCGGCCTCGGACAAGGCCCATAGCTTCACGCCCTGGCCATGCGGCAAGCCGATGGCAACGCGCGCGCAATCGAGCTGACGGCGCAGGTCATTGCAGAGCTCGAACAGCGCCTGGCGCAGCTCACCGTGGCGCAGCGCCACGGCGAGACAATCGAGCACCTGGCGCAGCCGATCCCGCCCCTCGGTCGCTTCGGCCAGGCCACGGGCAGCGAGCAGCGTATTCAACCACCCTGCCCCCCAATGCAGGCGACGAAACGCATCGCCTGCATCCAGCGCCGGGTTATGCACCTCGATGGCCACCACCGCGGCGATGAGTTCGCCCTGGAACACCGGGTAGGCGAGATGCCAGACACCGACGCCCTCCTGCGCCTTGGCCATGCCGCGACGCTCGCGCAAGGCCGCCTCCACCACGGCACCGAGCTTGCCCAGGTCAGGGCTGGCTTTCGGCCACACGGCCAGAGGCAGAAAGTGCCCGTCGGCAGGGCTATCGATCAGCACGGCCGCCGCGCGGGCACCGGCAATCTCGGTACAGACCAGTTCCAGCCATGCACGCGCACGCTCGTCGGCGGTCGTCGATGCAACGAAACGTCCCCACGCAGCGGGCACGTCCTGCACGCCAGTGCGCTCAAGCACGGTCGCACTCATCGCACAGTCTCCATTGCCGCCGCGCGGACAGCCACCGCGGTGGGCGCCGCCTGCTCCGCCAGCAGTGCATCGAGCGCGGCAAAATCGACATCGCGCAACAGACCCGCACTGGCCCTCATGCGCATCGTCGCCACCACCTGGTCGTAGCGGCCCTTGTGGTAGTCGCGCTGTGCCGCCAGCACCTGTTGCTCGGCCTGCAGGACCTCGAAATCGGATGCGACACCGCGCGCGAGCCCGCGCTGTGCCTGCAGCAGCGCCGCACGGGCAGCATCGAAGGTCTGGCGACCGGCTGCGACGCGCGCGCGCGCCGACTCCCACCCCAACCAGGCCTGACTGACCTCGGCAACCGCCTGGCGCCGCGACAACTCGATGTCATGGCGTGCGCGCTCGCGCTGCGCAACGGCTTCGTGCACCCGTGCCGACTGTCCTCCGCCCGTATACAAGGGCATGGACAGCTGCAAGCCCACCGAGCCCTGACGGATGTCATAGCCGGCCTGTCCCGGAAAACCACCGGCGCCCTGACCATTACTGCTGTAACTGGCAACCAGCTCCAGCGTGGGCAGATGCCCCGCCCTCTGTTTGGCCACCTCCGCCGTGGCAGCCTCGAAGGCACTCAAGGCCGCCTGCAGGGCGGGATTGCCGCCGGCGCTGAGCGCCAGCCAATGATCGAGATTGTCTGTCAGCAGACCATCGAGCTCGGCGTCCTCAACAAGCACCGGCAGGCGCTCGAGCGTCAGCGGCCCGGTCAGCAACTCAAGCTGGCTGCGCTGCACCGCCAGCTCCGCCCGGGCCGTGGCGGCGTCGGCACGCCCCTGCTCCAGCCGCGCCCGCGCATCCTGTAGCTGAACGCCCGAGTACAAGCCCAGGGCATTGCCGCGCAGCACGATGTCCCACTGCCGCTCGAGTGTGAGCAGCTGCCGAGTGGCGAAGGTCTCGTTATCGCGCGCGGCAAGCAGATCGAACCACACCGTCAGCAGACGAAGCTTGAGCGCCTGCTCGGCGCCATCGTGCTGATGCCGCGCCTGGGCCAGCACGTGATCGGACTGGCGTACTGCCATGAGCTCGGGGACGCGGATGAGCGCCTGCGTCACATTGAGCTGCTGCGACGCGCTGCGATAACGATCGTTTGCGTCCGGGAAGCCCGGCAGGCGGGTGTGATAGTTGCGATCGTACTTGCTCGCCGCCGCCGACACGCTCACCTGCGGCAACAGCGCCGCATGTGCCAGGTCCTTGCGCGCGCGCGCAATGTCCACATCGGCCCCCGCACTCAGGAAAGCCGGCTCCCCAGTGCGCGCGCGATCGAGCAGATCGACCAAACCTTGCCCGCTGGCACCCGGAGAAGCAAGCAGCACCGCGATGGCAACGACGAGGAACAGGGAACGGCAGGGAGCGGAATCTGAAGGCATCGCGAACAACGACAGGAACATGTAGCAGGGTCTGCAGTCGGAAAGCATGGAACTAGGGACGCAAACACGCAGCAGCCGGCCATCAACAGCCGGCTGCTGCGCCGTTCGCACCTCGCGGTGACGCCGTTCAACCCTCCCCGGACGCGCAACGCAGGCCGGTGATGTCGGCCAGCGTCAGCGCATCCTCGGAATCGGCGAGGAAGTACTGCGCGATCCATTGGGCATCATACACGTCGCCCAGATGGACCGACGCCCCGTTCCAGTCGATCGCTGCGGGTTCCTCGCCACGCGGCTTGCCCTGGTTGATGACGATCCAGTCAGCGGCGTCCCGCGCCAGCATCGGATTGGTGGCGAAACCCGAACTGACGGTCACTTCAGCGCTGGCCGCACCACCTGCCGCAACCACCAGCGTCACGCGCCCGCTCACACACCGGCGACCATCGCTCACCGTGAAGCTCACCACATCCTCGCCACTGAAGCCCGACACAGGCACGTAGGTGTAGGTGCCATCGGCATTGCGGCTCAGCGTACCCGCCGCTGGCTGCCCGATGCTCAGGACAAGCATGTCGCCATCGACATCGGTGGCAAGCGCGGCAAAGTCGATCAGCGCACGCCCGTCCTGGCCAATGTGCAGTGTCACGCTGCGTACGATCGGTGCATCGTTCAGCGGCAGCACCGTCACCGCGATGCGCGCCTCCGTGATCGCCGTCGAACCGTTGCCGATCTCTGTGGCTACTGCCTGCACGAGCACTTCGAAACGGCCATGGAAATCGGCCGGCGGCAACACGCGCAGTGCATCGCGCGCCCATCCGGTGATGTCGAGCGCTTCACCGTCCTCGCCAACGACAAGGCTGTGCGCGCCGTCGCTCACCGTCGCCCCGGCGGGCAGCCCCGCCAAGCGCAGGCGCAGGGTCTCCGACCCATCGACATCCACCAGTCCGGCGTGAAGCGCGCTGAGACGAATCTCGCCATCTTCATGCCCGGTATTGGGCGGCAGTGCCTCGGACAGGCGCAGGTTGTCGACCATCATGCCGCCCAGGCTGCCCTCGGCAACGATGCGCACGGTCTGGACGCCACCGCTGCCAACGAATGCAAACTCGGCCGACTGCCAGTTCAGGCTCATGAGCGAACTCACACCGTCGTGACCGCCGATGCGGACCCCGTCCACATAAATGCCGATCTGGTTCTGCGCACCGGTGAAGCCCAGCGCGCCCGCCAGATCGAGCGTCAGCACGTAGCGCGCGCCCTCCACCGTATGGACGCTGCGCTCGATGCCGGACGAGGGGTACTGGGTACCGCCACGGTTGCTGAGCTCGACCCAGTTCGCGCCATTGCCACTCTTCGCCGCCAGGGCACGCAGGCGCCCATCGGCACCCGGCGCACGGTCGAGCGTGCTCCAGACCACGAAGCCCGCCTGCGCGCCTGCCGCGCCCGCGCCAGTGACCGGTCGCCAGCCCTCGAGCTCCGGTTGCCGGACCACGCTGGCGTTACGGTCGGGGTTGGGGGCGCTCTCCCAGCCGGTCACGAAGACCTCGCGCACGGGGCCGTACTCGTCCGTCACGATCAGCACCGGCGCATCGGCCACGGCATTCACCTGCAGCCGCACCTGCGCCTGCCCGGACTGCAGGCCATCGACACTGATCACGTAAGCGAACCCGTCCTCTCCGCTCCAGTTGGCGAGTGGTGTGTAAGTGAAGGTGAAGTCGCCGTTGTCGACCAGCACGCCATGCTCAGGCAGGCGGACCAGGGTCAGCTGCCGGCGTTCGCCAGAAACGTTGAGGTCGTTGTCGAGCGGCCGAATGACGATGCTGCGGTCTTCATCGAGTTCCACGTCGTCGTCGATCGCCACCGGCGGGCGGGGCTCGACCTGGGTGGCGATGACCTCCAGGCTCACCGTCGCGGCCGTACTCACCCGTCCATCACTGACGAACCAGTCGAAGCGGTCCACCCCATGGAAGCCCGCGTGCGGCCGGTAGGTCCAGCTGCCGTCGCCGTTGTCGACCAGATCGCCGTGCATCGGCGAACCAACAGTGATCTGCAGGCTGTCGCCGTCGGCATCGGCGGCATTGGCTGCGAGATCGATCACCACCGTAGCGTCCTGCTGCAGACTGAGGCTGAGCGAATTGGCGACGGGTGCGCTGTTGAGGGCCGTCACCGCGATACGCACGATCGCAATGTTCGATACCTGCCCACCATCGGTGAGGCGGTAGCTGAAGCTTGCCTCGCCGTGCCAGTCGTCAGGCGCCTGGTAACGGAAGCCACCTTCGGCCGTGATCTCCACCTGTCCTTGTGCGGGTCCGCTGACAAGCACCGGCACCACCCCCGGACGCTGCGCGCCAGGGTCGTTGGCCAGCACATCGATGTCGATCGACGCCCCCATCGCCACGGTCGCGACATCGTCGCGCGCCTGCAACTCAGTCGGCAGCCCAAGGACCAGGTCACGCACGGTGACACGGCTGCTCTCGGCCGCCGCACCGCGGCCGAAGCCGATCAGGTCGAAGGACAGGTGGACCACGGTACCGGCTGCCACCCCGCTCAGATCGACGAGTACGGTGATGCTGCCATCGCCATTGCGCACCGTCGTCACTTCCTGGGCGCGATGCTCGGTGCCATCGGCCTGCAGGTTGAGCGCCGCATCGCTGCGACCAAGGCCCGTATTGCCGAGCAGTGACAGTCCGGTGTCGGCGTCGATCAACGCGACCTCGAAGGCATCGTCCGGGCCATGATCGACGTCGTCCAGCGCAATATCGGCAAGGGTGAAGCTGAGATAGCGGTCGTTCTCGCCGATCACGAACGCCTGGTTGAGGCGTGTGTGGGAAGTTGCGGTCTCGTGCAACGTGGCAGCGCCAGCTTGCATCTGCACGCGTCCATTCACAGCCCACGCCTCGCCACTGCCGAAGTCGGCGTTGGTCAGGGTGGGATGCGCGGCAAACGCAAACTGCGCGGCGGGCGCCGCAGCGGTGGCTTGCTCGCTGCGTACGCTGGTGTTCATCAACACGTACTGGATGGCAGGCGCTGTCGCTGTCGCAGCCTCGGCCGCGCCCTGCCCGGCAGTGCCCAGGGGCGAGTAACCGGCCGGGAAGCGCCGGACATCGGGCACCAGCGTGGACGACATCAGGTCATGCGCATAGCCGCCGCCTGCCATGTCGCGCAGGCCCAGCGCATGCCCCATCTCGTGCATCAGCACCGTCAGCAGGTCGTAGCGGCCGGCGTGGGCATCGTCTCCCTCGTACAGCCATCGGCCATCGTCCTGAAGCGCATACTCGTCGCTGTCGAAAGGTGTCGGATCCACGAACCAGCCGCGTCCGGCACCATCCAGGCTGAGCACGATCTCGACCCCACCGTCATTGTGGAAGTAGGTCTTGCCCAGCACGCCGGCCGGCAGCGCGTCAAAGCGCATGCTCAGCTTGCCCAGCAGCGCAAGCGTGGCGGCGTCGAACCCCGCGTGCCCCCACTTGAGGATTGCCGCCTGCACCAGGGGTTCGAGCTCGGCATCATCCAGGCTAAGCACATCCACCTCGACGTCGCCGGACGCGCCTGCGTGCAAGGGATGCGTGCCGATCAAGCGGATATTGTCGACCTCCACCAGCGGGTTGTTGGCCGCATAGGGCAGTTCCGGGTCCTTGTCGGGGTTATGGGTCATCAGGGTGAAACGACCGACCGAGCCGCGCAACGCAGCCGGGATGTCCACCGCGACGGTGAAGAAGTCGCCATGCGCCGAGCTCATCGCGGGCGGGAACTGGAACGCCATGACTTCGTGGAAGACGTTGTTCACATCCTCGAACACGGCCTTGAGCGAAGACGAGCCATTGGTGTAGCGCGCGATCTTGACGTCAAGCTGCAGGCGGTCATAGTCCGCACCGAAATACATCCAGTTGTGGGTCAGCGGCGTCTCCTCGTGGATCTTCGCCGAATAATCGACGACCTCGTCGAAGATGTACTGCGCAAGCTTGGGCAGCCACTCACTGGCCTTGGCCACGGAGATGCTCTTCGCCGCGCTGATACCAGCCATCTTGAGAAACTCGGCGATGGTTCCCTCCGCATCGAGTGCCAGCGCGAGAACGACCGCCGCAGCCGTCTGCGGCAGATCCTTGAGGACAACCGCGGCACCCAGCCCGCTGCCGAGCGCCGAACCGGCCTCCAGTGCCAGCTTGTCGAGGAACGCGCTGGTAAAGGCTGCGATGTCGTTCAGCCCGTTCTGTCCAAGACTGATCAATCCCTCGGCAATCTGGATCTCGACCTTGTTGATCCAGCCATCCGACAGCCGATAGCCAAGGTTGACGCCCTGCAGCGCACCACCG
Source organism: Thauera sp. 27 (assembly GCF_000310125.2). NCBI lineage: Bacteria > Pseudomonadati > Pseudomonadota > Betaproteobacteria > Rhodocyclales > Zoogloeaceae > Thauera > Thauera sp. 27. The sequence goes on along the minus strand of NZ_AMXB01000001.1, from coordinate 75,288 downwards.
CTACCGCCGTGGAAGGACCAGCCGGGAATCTCGGTCCAGGTGCCCGTGGGCAGGATGACCGGGAAGCGTCCATAGATCGGATTGCGGCTTTGATCGAAGGAGCCGTTGAACACCGTGGGCACCAACTGGCCGATGTAGCTGTACGAGGCGATACCGTCCGTCAGGTTGGGATTCCTGGTTGCGCTGGGCCTGCCCGCTTCGCTCCAGAGCGCATCGTCGGCACCACCGAGCACAGACCACGCCCATCCGGTACCGACCCCCTCCCAAGACATCCGGTCGCTTTCGAAAGGCGTCACCGACGGTGACGACGACGCCCCGCCGACATTGTCCAGTTCCCCCCAGCGGTACCAGGCCATGCCGGGCTGGCCGGCGTAATCCGTCTTGCCATCAAGGCTGAGGCTGACCACCCCCTTCTTGGCAACCAGGTCGCCCTCGATCTCGTCACGCCAGTTGGCAATCGTCCGCCATACCGGGTTCGCAAAGATGCCGAGCAGGTCATTGCCCTTGTCCAGCGAGAGATTCGCCGTTCCGTGGTACCAGTTCTGCACGCGGCTGTGCGGCAGCGACAGGCCCACCCCGAACAGGCTGGCATCGATCTCGAACAAGGCCCTGCCATCGAGCAGCAGGTTGTGTGCGCCGTCGATATAGCGACCGTTGGGCGTCATCGTGAAGCCTTCGCGAAGGCCCAGGGTCTGATAGTAGTTGTCGGCGAATCCGACGTTGCTCCACACCTGCACCATCGGGTCGCGGAAGTCGGCATAGCCCACCGTGCCCAGGCCGAGCAGGTTCGCCCAGTTCGACATGCTGGTCAGGGAGTCCGAGAACGCCTTGAGCTTGAGCGCCAGGGCGACGCCGGCCGGCCCCACCGCGAGGCTACTGGCGGCAGAGGCGATCGAGGCGATCTGCGCCCACGTCGACACCTTCGACAACGCTCCGGCAATCGGAATGTCGAGCGCAGGCTGCACGAACTCATGCGGATCGAGCGTCGTCATATGGATGTTGCGCACCTCAGGGAAGCTCACGCCCAGGCGCTGGATGACCTCGCTATTGACCGACGTGCCGCGACTGTGGCCGATGAAGTGCATGGGCGATTCAAGCACGGCGCCCAGCAGTGCCTGGTCGAGGCGCACCAGCGCCGCAAACAAGGCGTCTGCGGCAGCTTCGGAGAAGCCCGAATCGGAGATCCCCGACTCCAGAACCCAGTCCATGACCAGCACCAGGGGCTGTCCGAGCGTCGGCGGCACACCCTTGAGGTAGCCTTCGACGCGCTCGAACTCGCCCTTCTGCTTGTTGAGCACCATGATCGTCCCGCCCGAGCGCTCGACGATGGATCGGGCGATGGCCATCGAGTCGGTGCTCTGAACATCCGGCGTGACGTACAGGGGCGGCTGGAAGCCATGGGTGACCACCGTGACGGCCGGGAACCGCCCGGCTGCAACGGTCACCGGTGCAACCTTGAAAGGCTGGTACTTGCGGAAGGTCTTGTTGTCGTTGGTCTTGACCTCGACCCCCCAGAAGTACTCCTGGGCTGCGGTGAGCCGGAATGCCTCGAGCTTCGAGGAGTCGAGCGTGAACGTGTTGGTCGCAGCGTCGAAAGTCAGCCCAGGCGGCAACGCGTTGATGTCCGAGACATCGAGCGTGAGGATCCTGTTGCGGTTGAAATCACCATCCAGGACGTCATCCACGCTCTTCTGGATCTTCCAGTACGTATCGTCCTGCGTGCCCGGCAGTGCATCGTCGGGCCACAAGCCCGCACCGGGCGGTCGCGTGCTGACGTAGATGCTGAGCTCACGAACCTCCTTGTCCTGCGCCAGGGTAAACACGAAGTTTGGCGTGGTGGTGGTCGCACCGCTGGCACCATAGCCGATGCCCGGTGATTTCAACTGCAACACGTCGTCCCCGGCAATCACGCCGTAGAGCCAGCCGCCCCCGTTGATCTTCTCGAAGCGCACCGGTTGCACAAGCGGATTGTCCAGATCGACCGGCCTGGAGTTATCGCTGTGGTTGGCAGCCACCGCCAACAGCGCGTTGAGATCCCAGACGAGCAGCGAGTGGTACATCGCCCAACCCGTGCCGCGCGGGAACTCATCCTCCCAGAGCCCGGCCATCAACTGGCTGCCGTCGGCCGACAGCGACAGGTGCCGCAAGGTGCCGCCCACGATCGGCGTGGTCGCCCCCAGGTACTGGGCCTTGCCGAACGGGTCGCGGATGATCCCGATCTTGCCGCCAATCTGCTTGAGCTGCCAGTTCCCGCCGCTGGTGTAATGCGCGTTATGGAACCAGAACGCCTCGTCGGCGACGAGCGCGTACTCGACACCCTGATAGGTGACGAAGACCACGTCACGGACGCTCTGGATGTTCTGCTGGTGCTTTCTCTGGTTCAGCCACACGTTGGCCGGAACACTGGGCGTCAGGCTGATCTGGTTGGTGACGACCTGGCTACCCAGGGCTCCGGTCGACGATGCGACGTCGAACCTGACCGCCGTCAGGCCGTTGCCCCACGAGCGCGCCGCACCAATCAGGAACTCGGCGGGTTTGCTCCCCGCCGCGATGAAATGCGGCCCCTTGCCACGGTTTGCATCGAAGACCACCGTCTTCAATCCGGCGCCATCGAGCGTGGCCACGCCCGAGGTGTCATTGATGGCATGCAGGTCGATCACATACACGTTGCCCGACTCTCCTGCCCCGCCGGGGTAGAAGCCCACGCCGAGCCCTTCCACCGGTGCGGCCAGGGCCACGTAGCGGTCGTGACTGATCGCCATGCCGGCATAGCCGAGCGGACCGGAAGGCACACCGTGAATCTGCTGTTGCTGGAAGAGGAACAGCGGGTCGGCCATGTTGGCGTTGATGCGCATGAAGCGGGAGCCGGCGCCACTGTTGCCGCCTTCGGCGATGTACAGCCAGCCGCCAGAGAGCACCATCGACGAGATGTTGCCGCCGCCCGCGAGATGCACCGTATGCACAACCGCATTCACCAGCAGATCGACCATGTAGATCTTTCCGCCCGAACCGGCGACGTAGGCAATCCGGCCATTCTCAGCCATCACGATATGCTCGGTCCTGAACCCCCAGAGCGTGATCGGGTTGCCTTTCTCGTCGCGGTCAATGGAGCGGATCAGCCCAAGCTGCGCACCACCGTCACTGCCGGTGTTGGACACATTGCTGTAGACATGAATCGCGTTCATGTTGGTGACCAGCGTCCGCCCGGTGCTGTTCTGCGAACTCGTGTTCGGCCCGATCGGCTCGCTCCTGAGCCCGATCTCGGCGTACTGGAGCGCACCACTGGGCGACACCGTCCGGTTCAGCCGCTCCACGACCAGCACATGCTGAGAGAGTGCGATCCCGGCCGGAAGGGCGATATCGAAGTCGAACAGGTAGGTACCTTCGACCTCGGCCAGCACCTTGCTGACCATGCCGCGCGACGGCATGTCGACAACCTCGATCGGTTGGCCGGCCGCAGGCACGGACGCCGCCGGCACGATCCACAGGCGGTAGAGCGCCGTCTCGGGCGGGTTCAGCGCACCGTAACTGCCCTGCACCCTCAGGTGCGCAGAGGTCCCCGAGACGTTGAGTTCGAAACTGGTGATCACCGGCTCGGCGGCGTGAATGCTCGTCGTCGGCGGCACCACCTTGATGCTGACATCGCCGTCCGACGACACCGCGACATCCAGCGTGGTCCGGTAGGTTCCATTCATGGTGTAGCGCATGACCGAAATCGGGCTCAGCATGGCGTATGCGCTGAACACCGAGATGCCGGCGAGCCCCATGGAGCCCGCCATGGCCATGTTCATCTGCTGCATCCAGAACACGTCCCAGTTGAACAGCACCTGCGTGCCTTCGATCTTGCCGGTCTTCTTGTCGACGCTTGCCTTGCCGCCCACCACCATGATGCTGCCACCGGACGTGACACCGCCGTATGGCGGGCTAGCGGTCCGCGCGACACCATCGGCACCGACATAGCCGTTGTCCATCACCCACCAGGTTTCCACCAGGTTGCCGTTTTCGTCATCGATGAAGCCCTGGCGCAGGAACAACACCTCCGTGCCGGCCTCCAGCCCACCACTCACCGGTATGGCCAATTGCAGCGGCAGGTCGAGCGGCGTACCGCCGACATCGATATGCACCGCCCCGAGCACGTCAAGGAACTCGGGCGCCGGGAGCGGCGCCGTGATCTCGGCGAGGTCGAGCTTGCGGATCGACACGGTTGCATCCGCGCTCAGGCTGCCGGGTGCGACCATCACGGTATTGCCATGCTCGTCGGCAATGACGGCCCCCAGGGCCGCATCCACCTCGATGGCGCCCGTGCGCACGGCCTGCACGCGCAGTTCGATGCTCTGCTGCTGGCCGCCGTTGATGACGGTAAGTACAGCCACGCCCTCGGCGCGTGCAGTGATGAGGCCATCGGCGGACACTGCGGCGATCGTGGGGTCGCTGATGTAGTAGCGCGTGCCTGCGGCGGCGGCGCTGATGTTGCTGCCGTCCAGGATCGAGGTGATCTTCAGCTGGCGCTCCCCGCCGCTGACCGGCAGCACGATGGCACGCGGATAGACGTCGACCTCGAAACCGTTGGCGTCCGTAAGGGCAGAGAACCAGAACGGGTTGCGCTCGACCTCGACCACATTGACCGCTGTGGTGCCACGTGCGCTCAGCTCCAGGGTCGCAAAGCCTTCGGCTTTCGCCCTCACCAGGCCTTCGCCGGCATGGGTGAGCACTGCGTCGTCGGTCGAGGTGATCCGGACATAGTCGCTGTCCAGTTCCACGCCGCTGGCGTCCTCGAAGTCGCCGGTGATGCGGAGCTTGACCACTTCCCCGACGGCCATGAATGGCAGGCGTTCGATATTGATGCGAAGCAGCTTGGCGTCGCTCACGTTGACCGTCAGTTCGATCGGTGCACCTGCGGCAAAACCATCATCGGCCTGCAGGACGATGCGCGCCGTGCCGCTGAACCCGGCCTCGGGCGCAAAGCTCAGACTGCGGCCATCGGCATTGATGGTCGCCACGCCGTGGGTACTGTCGAGCACGCGCCAGAAGATCACATCACCTTCCAGATCACGGGCGATGTCACCGAGCGCAGTACGCATGGTCAGGTCGGCATGCGTCCTCAACGCCGCTGCCTGCCCTGCAACCGGGGCGAGATTGGCGCGCAGGCCGTTGTTGGCGTAGAGCAGCTGACGGTCGCTGGCATCCACGATACCGTTGCCGTCGAGGTCACCCAGCCCGTCCTGCACCGCCGCACTCACCTCCCACGCCGAAGCGTCCAGGGCGTCGACCCGGCCATCGCCATTGAGGTCGCCGACAATGCCCAGGCTCAGGCGGGCATCGCCCGTTGCGCTCACCCGGATCATCTTCACGCCCGGTTCGGTGACACGCAGCAGGTAGGTGAGCACGCCACCGACGCGGTTGATGCCGATGATCTGGGCACCAAGGACGTCGAGTGCGGCGCCCTCCGGCAACTCCGCCTGCAGCGCAAGCAGCACTGCACCAGCCGCACCGGGGATACGTACCGTGGAAGCCAGTTCGCTGTCACGTACGGTGAAGGCGAAACTGCCACTGCCGGTCAGCACGCCCTCCCAGCTGCGCGCAGCCGGATCATGCCAACCGACCATGGTGCCGAAGTTGGCCAGCGCAAGGTCACGGAGCGGCTCGCCTTGAGCGGAGTAGGCGATCGCCGTACCCAGGCCGTTGTCGTGCAGCGCCCGCACCAGCATCAGCTCGCCGCTACTTGCGTAGCGGTAGGCGATCGCGTTGGCACGGCCGCTGGCATCGGGATAGGTCACACGCACGATGCGGCCATCACTATCACGTTCGAAGCTCACGCGGTCGTCGCCGGCAAGGGCCACCACGCCGGCGTCGCTCACCAACCAGGCCTGGCCATCGACGAAATCGATGCGCGTGACCGCGCCCTCAGCGTCGAGTCGATAGACCGTGCCATCAGGCGCGGTCAACTGGTACGCGGTCGGAATCCACGGCATGCCGGTCGCCTGGACATAGAGGCGGTCGCCGACACGCGTCAGTGCCTCAACCGTCTCGAGCGTCTCGGACACGCCAAAGTCGTCGCTCAGGGCCCGCAGCTGCCAGCCCTGATCGCTCGCGAAGGTCGGCAGCCAGATCAGCGGCGCACCCGGCTCTGCACTCAAGCGCTCGGCCACCGGCTGCAACACGAAGCGCAGGTGCTGCTGTCCGCCCACGCTGCCGTCGACACTGGCAGGCACGCTCAGCCACACGCGCGCCCCATCGCGCCACGCGGCTGCGGCGCCGGAGGGCAGGCGTGCCGGTTGGTCGCTGCTCAGGCCGGTGTGCAGGAAAGGCAGCTCCCAGTTGCCAAGGTCGCCCGCACCGCCATCGGCAAGCCATTGCCGGTTCAGCGCCAACGCGTGCCCACCGACGTTGATGACGACATCGGTGGCGGTATGGGCCGCAGCCTGCTTGTCGGCGCTGTCGATGATGAAGCGCGCCTCGATCTCACTCACACGCCCGGCCAGATCCCACGCGCTGAGGCGAAGTTCATAGACGCCGTTGCGCAGCAAGGACGGATCAAGGGTGTACAAGCCCTGCTCTCCACTCACGGCCGCAGCGCCAAGCTCGGCGGCAGCCACGACCTGCCACTGTCCACTGCCCGCGCGCGCCATCTCGAGTTGCCAACCCATCAACTGGGCGTCGCCGATGCGTGCGGTGAGCGTCGTCGCGCCATTGAGCGTGCGGGGCTCGCCAAACGCACCGGCACCATTCAGCACCCCGCCCCAGCTGAGCATCGGGGCCGCGGTATCGGCGGGATCCTTGATCAGGATGGTATGCGTATGCGTGCTGGTGAAGCCATTGACGTCGGTGGCGATGACCCGCAGCTCGATCAGTCCAGGGGCTTCAGGCACCAGGCGCACACGCCCGGCGCCATCGACCTGCACGGCATGCCATTCGCCGCTGACGGCGTCGCGCACTTGCGCTTCGATGCTGGCCAGTGCACTCCAGGCGTCGGCGCGCACGGTGGCGATCACCGTCTGTCCGGGCAGCGCCGGCAGGCTGGGCGTCGTCGACACCACGATCCTGGGGGCCTGTGCCTGGGCGTCGGCCACGACGCGCAACACGAAAGTGGCCGAGCGGGTGTTGTAGCCATCGGACACGGTCACACCAACGACGCTGTCGCCAATCTGGCCAGGGCCAGGCGTCCAGCTGAGCAGGCCGCTGGCGCTGTCAAAGACCGCCCCCTCGGGCAGGCCGTGGAAGCTGATCGCCAAGGCCGCGCTCTGCGCCTCGCCATCAGGGTCATGCGCCACGATGCCGCCGCTTGCCCCGCTACCGAGCACGACCGGCACGGTCAGCGTGTTGCCAAGCAAGACCGCATGATTGCTGACCTGCAGCACAGGCGGACGATTGACATCGAAGACACGCACCTGCACCTGCTGGGTAACGGTGTCGATACCGTCGCTGGCCTGGAAGGTGAAGACGAAGGCACGCTGGGTCGCGGTGGCATTGTCAACAGTGCCGAGCCCCGGGGTCCATTCGAAGTACCCGGAGGCCGCATCGAAATGGACGCCTTCCGGCGTGCTGCCGTCGCGTACGAGTGACAGGCGCAAGGCGTCATTGTCTGGATCGATGGCACGCACGGTGAAGCCCACCGTCATCCCCTCCTGCACCAGCTGCAGCGGCAGCGGCAGGATGCGCGGCGCCTGGTTGACGTTGGCCACAGCGATCTCGACGTTGCGAACGAAACTCGCCACGCCGTCACTGGCGCGCAGCTCGAAGCGCCACACACCTGCGCTGCCGGCATTGCTGTCCTGGGCCGAGAACTGGTCCGGCACCCAGACCAGTTCGGCGCGACTGCCATCGGCAGCGGGAACGAACTGCATCCCTCTTGGCAAGCCGGAAACCTGCCAATGCAGGCGGTCGCCATCGGCATCGAAGCCATACACACCGAGCCGCAGCGGCACGCCCTCGCTGGCCTGGAGGCGCAGCACCTCGCCTTCGCCCGCATCCTCGATCTGCTGGCCGTCGAGTTCGATGCCCAGCACCCCGGGTGCCGCGTTGGCAGCGCGTACCACGATGCGAAGGTTGTGCCAGGTGACATTGGGCTCGGGATCGGCCGGCACGGCGTAGCCCGCATCGCGCGGCGGCAGCCCCTGGTCGGTCACGGCAACGGTCAGGTCGTACACACCGCTCGCGGCAGCCGACGGCGTCCAGTTCAGAACCGCATGTCCGTAGCTTCCGCCCGGCGTCAGCGTGGCGCCCGGCGGCAGACCATCGGCACTCCAGACCAAGGCATCCTGATCGAGGTCGGTCGCCAGCAAGGCCACCGACAAGGGCTGGCCGGCAATGGCCACGACCTGCGCCGGCGCCGTGATCACCGGCGCTTCGCTGGTGCTGCGCACGGTCAGCACGAAGGCCCTGCTCTCGGTCAGCGCCTGCCTCGCGTCTCCATCGCCGTCGTCACGCGCGGTCACGGTAATCACGTAGTCGCCGCGGTCGCCGGCACCCGGCGCGAAGCGCAGGACGCCGCCAGGCGCACTCGGATCGGCAGACGGATTGCTGGTATACGTGGCGAAGCGCGGCAACCCGGCAAAGCTCAACTCGACCGGATTGCCGTCCGCATCGCTTGCGCTGACGGGGATCTCGATGACCGCGCCGCGATCGACGAAAGCGTTGGAGAGGTCACCCAGCTGGGGCGCACGATTGGCGTTATGCACCACGATCGGCACGACGAGGTGCGCAACTGCTGGAGCACCGGTGCCGTCACCGTCGTCGGTGGCGGTTACCAGCACGGTGTAGCTGCCCGCCTGGTGGTAGCCCGGCGTCCACACGATCTCCAGCGTATCGGGGTTGAAGTGTGCGCCCTCGGGCAGCCCGCTGAGCTCGTAGCTCACCGTGGGCGGCGTGCTGTCGACCTCCGCCGCTGCCCCACCCTCGCTGAGCTGCACCGCAGGCTGGAAAGCGGGATTGTCGGGGTCGAAGGCAAACACGCTGATACGTAGCGGCTGCCCTTCGAGGACCTGCCAGGTTTCAGCCGGAGCGAACACCGGCGCGCCGTTGGCGTTGGCCACCTCGAGCACCAGTTCGGCGCTGACCGCACTGGTACGCACCACGCCCTGCGGATCGGTCCACTTCGCCAGCAGCTTGAGGGGCACCTTGTAGATGCCATTCTGGTTGTAGTCGGGCGTCCATTCGAACCAGCCCGTTTCACGGTTCAGGGTGGCACCCGAGGGCAGCCACTGCGCAAGGTACTGCAACTCGATGACCGATCCGTCAGGCTGGCGCAAGCCGCCATCCACGCTGCCCAGCAACTGCAGGGCAAAGCGGTCGCCCTCGCGCAGCGCATGGGCTCCGCCGGTGAGCAGCTGCGGCAGCGGCAGGCCCTGGCGCACCGTCAGCGTGAACGCGCGCTCGACGGTGCGCTTGCCATCGCTGGCGATGATCGTGACGTTCTCATACACGCCGCCCTGATCGTAGCCCGGCGTCCAGCGCAGCATGCCGCTGGCGGCGTCGAACACGGCGCCGGGAGGCAGGTTGCGCACGGTGACGGTCAGCGGATCGCCATCGACATCGGCCACCGCGACCGGGATGTTGAGCGATTCGCCTTCGGTGAGCGTGATGTTGCCAGGCACGGAGATGGTCGGCGCATTGTTGCCACCCTCCACCGCGATCTGGAAGTAGCGATAGGTAAAGCCGCCGCGACTATCCTGAACCCGCACCAGCACTTCGGTCGCCACATCTGCGCCCGCGCCAGGCGTCCAGCTCAGTGTGGCGCCATTGCGGTACAGGCCGTCTGCCGAGCGTACCTCGGGCGCCGGGGTGAGCGTCATCCCGGCCGGCGCCTGCACCAGTTGCCAGTAGAAGCGCGTCCCGTCCGCATCGATGGCTTCGATCTCGCCGCTCCAGGCCTCTCCGACCACGGCGCCGGGCAGGATGTAGGCGAACCGGCTGCTGACATCATCGACACCCGCGACCGTCAGCTGCGGCGGCAGGTTGGGGTGCGGATAGGCATAGATGCCGTGGCCCAGGTTTGCCTTGACCAGGTCTGCAATACCGCCGCGCGGCGCCAGATCGCCGGCAGGCACGATGCTTACGGTGACGCCCGCGAGCGTGGCGCCGACTGCCAGCTTGCCGCCAAGGCCCTGCAGCGCCGTCGTGAGGTCCAGCACCCACAGTTCGGACTGATCGCCGCCGCCACCCGCGCCCGCCTCGATGCTGCCGCCAAAATAGGCGCCCGGATCAAGGAGCAGCATCAGGGGGCCGAGCAGATCGTCAGCACCGATATTGGTGATGCTGACATCGTAGCTCACGGTACCGGAACCGCGATCGCTGCGGGTCCCGGTAAAGTTCATCTGCACTTGCGCGCTCATGTCGTTGAGCGCGGTGAAGGTGCTCAGGTAGCTCTGACCGAGGGCAAGCTCGAGGTCGCTCCTCAAGGTGTGACGAACCTCGAGCTGGTACTGCCCCGCCCCCAGCCCGGTCACGTCCAGCCAGGCCGTGCGAGTCGCAGCGTCCCAATGCACCGCCGTCGGCGTAGACACCGCTCCGGCATGCTGGCCCAGTGCGGTAAGGGTGAAGTTGGCGGCGTTGAGCACGCTGCCCGCCTCCCTGCCCTGGCCCACGAACATGGCCTGATCGAAGACCACACCGATACGGTTCATCGGCAAGGGCATCAAGGCACCATCGGGAACGGTGACCGCCACCACCTCGGGGGCCCGCGCCAGCGCGATCTCGTCGATGCGTCCGGTCTGCGCAACCAGAATACGTCCATCGGCGGTGGTCACCACCGACTCGCCACGGGTCCCGCCGGACGCAAGCTGGACGATGCGCTTGCTGCCCAGTTCCATCATCCACACCCCCGCAGCGCGCGGGACGGCGCTAGCGCTGCCGAGCACGGCCCGTTGTGGCAAGTTGCAGGACGCGAACAACAGGCCTTCGAGCGCACTGCCAGGCTGCCCGAAGGCGATCGAATCGACCACTCCGTCGAGGCGGAACTCCAGTTCGGCACGCCCGGCGTAGCGTCCGCTCATCGGGAAACTGACGATCTCGGTCTGCGGCTTGCTGGCTGCGGCAGTGATCGTGCTGCCGCTCCAGCGCACCGCCCACAGCCGCCCGTCCGGTCCGAAAGCGAGATCACCCGCGCGGAAGTTACTGAACTGAGACCACGCGCGCGCGCGGTTGTCCTCGGCCGGGTCGAAGACCAGGATGCCGGCCCCCGAGGTGAGGAAGATTCGCCCGCTCTCCGGCTCGACGGCCAGTGCATGGGTGAGCGGGATGCCGCCCGGCCCCTGCATGCGCTCGACGATCGCGCCGCTGCCGGCATCGACCAGCAGCAACTCGTTACCGGTCATCACCCAAAGCTGGCCGTAGGCGTCTACCGCCATGTCCACGATCGGTGCGTCAAGCTCGAACAAAGGCGTGACGCTGCGCCCGCCGTCCTTGTCGAAGACGAAGACCTGGTTGCGCAACACGCCCGCGCTCGCCAGGAAGCGTCCGTCAGACAGCTCGACCAGCCCTTGGGCACCGATGTCCCCCGCACTGGCGCGATAGCCTTCGGCAAAACCACGCAGCGTGAAGGGCGCCAGCACGGTGCCAAGCTCGCTGCGCTGCACGGTAGCCACGGCCCCGGGCAGGAGTTGCGCGGCCTGGGCAAACACGTTGCTGGGCGGATAGGCGCGCACTTCGCTGGGAAGCGGCAGCTCGGGAGTCTGGTTCAGCGACTCCAGCACGCCCAGGCTGTTGAGCACGGCCTGGCGCGCGCCGTCGTCGGGGAGGACGGCATTGATGACCGATGCGGCCTCGCGATTGCCTGCGCGGTCGGTGGCGACGGCAAGGAACTCGTACTGCTTGCCGCGTTCGCCGGTGAAGATCGCCTGAGTCTGCTCGGGGGCCAGCTGACGCTGCCAGATACGGAAATCGCCTCCGTTCTCGGCCACGTACAAGGTCACCGAACGCACGCCGCTGGCGTCATCGCGCGCCTCCCAGTGCAATTCGTAGGTGGGCTCGCCCTGCAGGTTGTCGCCCAACGCAGTCACTGCCAGCGCAGTGCGCGGTGCGCCGGCATCCACGCTCACCGCGTGGCTTGCACTGTCGAGCGCCGGCATCTCGTCGATCAGCACGCGAGCCGCAGCAACGATCACGCGGCCGGTCTCAACCCCACCTGCGGTGCACACGGTGTAGCTGACGAAGCCCTTTCCGGACTCGCCGCCAACCGCCTCGAGCAGGCCACGCGTGGCATTGCGCAGGACCTCGCCGGTGTTCGGGTCGATGGCCTGCAGCAACCAGGTGGCGATGCCGGTCTCGGCGTCCACACCGGCCGATACCCGCAGGATGAAGCCCTTGCTGCCGCTGAAGTCGAAGTCGCCCTGGAAGTTGGCGCGCTCGCCCGGAATGCGCACGTTGAGGTCGCCGACCTTGATGTCGCCGAGCCGTACCGAGCGCGGATCAAGCGCGGCATCGAGCTGGGTAACGATCCGCACCTCGCCAGCAGGCGTCACGCTGGGGTTGCTGAAGGCAACGGTGTAAGGCAAGGCCGTGGCAGCCGGTACGTAGCTGTTGCCATCGGCGCCAGGCAATGCCTGCGGACCGCGCACCTGCACCGCTTCGGTCGCCTCGCTGGCGCCCATCTGCACCAGATAGCGCGCCAGATCGAGCGGCTGCCCGGGCACAGGCTGGAAATCCTCGTCGAGCACGCCGATGTGGCGCAGATACTCGAGTTCGCTGCGGCCGCCGACAAAGATGTCGAAATTCAGGAAATGCGTGCGGCCACCCTCGCCTACGCCGTGGGCGGCAGGGTCGGCCTTGGCGGGCACCGGACTCAGGACGTAATCGCCCTTCTCCGTATAGCGGACCTCGATGTACTCGATCGCCGCCCTGCGCGCCTCGGGATCGCCCGCATGCCTGGCCGTATCACCGTACCAGGCCTGCACCTGGCTGAAGAAGGACACCAGATCGGCCTGCGTGCGATAGGTCTCGCCGCCCTTGCCGAGCAGGATGCCGCTGGCGAGCGTGGCATTGAGGCTCAACACCTCGATGCGCTCGCGGATCGGCGGCGCCTCATCCACCGGGCGCAACAGACCAGCGGCCTCGAGTGCCGCCAGCCAGCCGTTGACCCACTGCCCCTCGTCGGCCGCGAGGGTCTGCAGCGCCAACGGCGCGTTCTCGTCGGCGATGATCGCACTGCGCAAGGCCAACGCGCGGGCGGTCTGGTCAAAGATGAACTCGTCGCGGGTGATGGCAGTGGCGCTGGCCACCACATTGAACCGGAACGGCATCGCCAGCCATTCCAGGTCGGTGAGATGAATCTCGGGATCTTCGGAGACGAACTTCGCCGACAGTCCGGCAGAGATCCTGTTCAAGCCCGAGATGCCCTCGTCCAGCAAGCCGGCTTCACGCCACTCGGGACGCAGCGCATAGAGCGCGTCGCGCAGGGCCTCGAAGTCATAGTCCATCCAGGCCTTGAGGCCAGGATAGGTCTGGATGTTGAAGCTCATGCCGGCAAAGCCGCCGGCAGGCAGATCAAAGGCATAGCCCGGGGCGAGGTTGAAGCCCTGCAGGTTCTGCGTGCCGTCGAGGTAAGCCCAGGGAATATCCTGGCGCGGCGTACCATCGGTCGGCGTAGCCCCGTAGCGCTGCGTGTTACCGGCGGCGTCGGTCGTGCGGCCATCGGGCTGGCCCCCGACGTTGCTGCCGAAGACGATGAAGGGCAGGTTGAGCCCCTCGAGCAAATACTCGTTGTAGCCCATCTCCGGCGCACCGAAGTCGAAGCGTACATAAGGCGTGTCGAGGTTCGTCAGGCTTTGCAGCGCCACGCTGTAGAGCCCTCTGTCACCGGGCTCGAGCGAGCGGTCGCCGCCGACACCAATGGTCACCTCGACCTCTATGGCGCGCTCGACGAGGTAGCGCTGCGCCTCCACGACGCGCTGGCCGTCGGGGTTGATGACCACCACATCGTATAAGCCGAAGGGGAAGTCGCGGGTGTCGAAAATGGCACGGATGTGCGTGGAGTCGAGCACCTGCCAGCGCACCGGTTCGGCCTCATGCACGCCGGGGCGCGAGAGCTTGACCAGCGCACCGGGCTTGAACTGCGCACCATGGATGTCGAGCGTGACCCAGCGATGCTCGTCATTGCCGACCCCGCCATGATCAGGCGTGACGCGGGTGATCGACAGCGGCATCAGATCGGCGCGCAGCGTGACCGGCTGAGTGCCGGACATCGAGCGCACCAGGATGTAGTAATCGCCCGCGACGGTGCCGGCGATGAGCACCTCCTGATCGGCCGCCATGGGGTTGCTGTAGGCGGCGTCGAATGCGTAGCTGGTCGGTACGTCGCCATGACGTACGAAGACCTGGTTGTTGCCGCGCTCGTTGAGCGCATCGAGCGTGACCCGCAGCGTCTGCCCGGCAGGCACGGTGACCTTGTACAGGCGATCCGCAGCCTGGCGCAGCGTCTCGTCGATGGCATTGCCGAGCACGAGCGTGGGCACCGCAACCTGCAAGGTGCCGCCAGACGCCATGCGGTTGTTGGCCTCGCCGGGGGGTAGGACCAGCCCTTCTGCGGTGTAGCGGATCTCGCCTTCGAAGACCTCGTTGTAGATGTCCGGACGCACGATGATGCGCCAGTTGCCATCCTTGAGCGGCGGCAGGCTGGCGACCAGGCTGGCGCTGTAGCTACCGTTGGCAGCAAGTCCGCCATGGTGGGCGACCCTGCCGATGAGGATGTCGCCGAGGTCCCATTCGTTGTCGAGCGACAGGTAGAGCGCATCGGTCCAGCGCCCGTAGGCCGGGTTGATGGACTCGTTGCTGACCGTGTACTCGATGCGGATCTGCTGGCCGACCTCGGCCGTTGCCGGCATCACCACGTTGGTAACCACCAGATCGGCAGGCGGCGGGGTCTCGATCAGCAGTGGCTGCGCGGCAGCCGTGGCGTTGTTGTAATCCAGACCGAACTCGTTGACCCCGCCATACGCCGACCCGCTTCCGGGGCGCACCGGATCGGTGACCACGAACACGTAATAGGGGCCTTCGAGGCTGGCTGGCGCGGTCAGTGTCAGCGTGCGCTCGTAGCCGTTGCCTGCAGCCAGGCCGCCGCTGTATTGGGCAAAGCCGAGGTAATGGTCCTTGCCAAGATCGAGGAAGCGGTCGCGGGACAGATAGACCATGTCCACCCACGACGACTGGTGATCGGGCGTATTGCCGCCGAGGTTGTCCACCCGGTAGCTCACCGTGATCTCCTGGCCGGCATACACGCGTTCCGGTGCCGTCACGACGCTGACCTGAAGGTCCGGCGGTTGAACCTGGTTGATGCGCAGGGCGAGCGAAGCGCTGTTGTTGCCCTCGTGCTGGAACTCCAGCACACGACCGGCGGGTCGATCCCTGTCGAGCTGCACACCGACCAGGCCATCACGAATGTCGCTGGGCGTGCGGCCGTCAGCCAGGAAAGCCGTATCGGCGTATACGATCAGGTGGTAGTCGCCCCCGATGGACTCGGGCAGGCGGAAAGTCGCCGTCGCGGTATAGGACTCACCAGGCTTCAGGTAGGCCGGCAGGCCGTCCTCGCGCAGGGAGATCGGATGCACCTTTGCCATGCGGGCGAACAAGGACTGCGTACCGGTGCCGTCCGGCAGCGGGTGGTCGCGCACATCGAGCGAGGCGTCATGGGACAGGTAGATGCCGTCGAACCAATCGCTGACCCGGGTCGCGCGTTCGCCCTGGTTGGTGACCGTCCAGGTCACCGTGAGCATGTCGCCCGAGTTCGGCAACGGGTTGGACACCACCACATTGCTGATCTGGAGATCCGGTTCGCGATAGGTGATGTCGAGTTCGGCACGACCGAAGTTGTTGTCGTTGCGCGCCCCCTCGAACACGGTACCGGCCCGATCCACGCCGCGGTAGTGGCGCAACGCGCCCTCGTTGCCGCCGCCGCCGATCATCTCGGAGCGAGCACGCTGGGCGAGGTCACGCCCGTCGGAAACCTCGGTGTAGCCGCTGTCGGTGACCACGTAGATGTAGTACGGGCCATCGGTACCGGCCGGCAGGGTGAAACTGCCCGACACGGTGTAGCTCTCGCCCGCCCCCAGGCCGCCGAGGTTGGCGCGCGTGACGGCGCCAAGCAGGGTCGCCCGTTCGCGGATATAGGTCGGATCGGGGCTGATGTACACGGCATCGACCCAACTGCGGGTGCCTTCCCATACCGCGGCGCCAAAGTTGGTCACCGTCCAGCTGATGGTTGTCTGTTCGCCCGAGAAGTTGTGGGGCTGGGTGACGATGTCGGTGACGCGCAGGTCGGCGGGGGCGCTCACGACGTCTGACAGTGCAGTGCCGCGGTTATTGCCCTCGTTGAGCTCGGCAACGCGATTGTAATGATCGGTGACCACGAACAGGTATTGCCCGGTGACCGAAGGCGCGAGCTCGACGGTCTGGGTGACGGTGTAGCTGTCGCCATGCGCCAGCTCCCTGCTCTGCGCAAGCAGGCCCAGTTCCCACACGCGGGTGGCCTTGGACAGGTCGGGGTCGTTCGCCAGCACGATGCGGTCGTGCCAGCTACCCGAGAACACATCGCCGCGGTTCTCCACCGTGTAGCTGAAGGTGTAGTGCGAGCCGGCAACGGCCGCCTCCGGCGCATTGACCGTGGCAACCACCAGATCTGGCGGGGTGATGCCGATGATGCTGATCGGGCGGGCCTTGTAGTTGTTGTTGTCGACCTGAGAGGGGTCGTCCGGGTTGATGTTGATGGCCAGGGTGTCTTCGAGGATCACGTTGTAGGTGTCGGTCCACACCGTGATGTAGTACTGGCCCGAGGCCAGATTGGCCGGCACGCGGACCTGAGCGGTGCCGAGATAGTCCTCGCCCGGCTGGAGGTGGCCAATGTGGGTGAAGGACCCCAGCAGGATGTCGCCCTTGTTTGCGCCCGGGCGGCGCGGATCCTTGGCCAGCCACACCGTGTCCGTCCACCGCTCCAGCGCCGCGCTCTCACCCCGGGTCGTGGCCACGCCCAGGTTGGAAACCTTATAGCGGACCTCGATCTGGCTGCCATGAACGGCCTGATCGGGTGCGACCACATTGCTCGTCACCAGATCGCCGAAGGGCACCGGGTCAATATAGAGCTGCGCCGCACGGCGGTTGTTGTGTTCGTTGGGGTACTCGTCGACATTGTTGTTGCCGTCGGCGACGACGATCAGGAAAGCGTCGCCGCGGAAGCGGATGGGAATGTTCACCATGCCGCTTTCAAACACATAGGACTCGCCGGGCGCCAGCGCAGACACGCTGCTGAACTGCCCGACCAGCACGTCGTCGGCGCTGAGCGTGCCATCGAGTGACAGGAATACCTTGTCGGTCCACTGCCCCGAGGTACTCACCGACCCCATGTTGGTAATGGTGTAGCGAATGCCTGCAGCGGTGCCTGAGGTCACGCTCTCCGGAACCTCCACCGCGGACACCCGCAGGTCCGGGCGATCAAGCAGGCTGACCTGGGTCATGCCGGCGGAGACGAGTTCGTTGTTGCTCCGCGCCGGGCCGTGCTCATAGACCTGCATCCCGTTGCCGCCGAGATGGGTGTTGGTGACCACCTTGATGCGATACAGGCCCTCGATCTTGCCTGGCAGGCGGACCTGCTCGGTGCGCGTGTAGCGGATACCGGACTCGAGACCGCGATCGTAGGTGAAGTTGCCCAACAGCACGGCGTTACCCGTGCCGCTGGCCGGAACCAGCCACACGGCGTCGACCCAGTTGCCACCGGCAGTGGCGAGGCCCTGGTTGAGCACCGTCCATGACAGCTCGAGCAAGCTGCCTTCCTGCGCGGTCGGCGCCGCGCTCACGGCCTCGACGACCAGGTCAGGCGTATCGGACAGCAGAACCGGCACCGCCACCGAGGTCGCGCGGTTGTTGTCGGCGTAGATGAACTCGTAGGGCACGACGCCAGAGCTCCCGGCCACGCGCACGTTGAAGTAGTACTCGCCTTCCAGCCCTTGGGGCAGCAGCACGTCCACGCTGCGGGTGTAGCGCTCACCCGGGGCCAGATGGCCGAGATGACTGGCCGCGCTGAAGGTCTGCACCACTCCGCTGCCGTCCGCATTGCGGCTGAGCCAGATCGTGTCGGACCACTGCGCGACGCTGGTCAGGCCGATGCCCAGGTTGACCACCTCCCAACTCACACGCACGCCCTGGCCGCTGGCGGCAGCCCCCTCGACGCTGACCGACTCGACACGCAGGTCGGCGTATGGAATGGGCATGATGTCCACGTCGTGCGTGACACGTCCCACGTTGTTGGCTTCGCGCCCGTTCTCGAAGACGGTGTTGCGCGCATCGGTGACGACGTAGATCTTGTAGCGCGCAGAGGTCGCGGGCGGCAGCACAAAGCGCTCGCTACGGGTGTACTCGGCACCGGCAGCAAGCGCGCCATCGCGTACGAACTCGCCCAGGACGATATCGTCGGCATTGCCGAGCACATCGTCGCGGGACAGGATGACGCGATCCACCCAACTGTCGGTCACGCCGGCTCCGGTCCCCTGGTTGCTGACCGTCCAGCTCACGTCGAGGCGTGCGGGGTCCTGGATGATGCGTTCGGGCGCACTGACCGTGGTCACCACCAGGTCGGCGTAAGGAGCCAAGGTCACATCCATTGCCTGAGTGGCACGATTGTCGGCACGGTTGCGATCGTCGATGGCGTGCAGCACGTCGCTCACTACCACGATCTCGTACTCGCCATCGAGGCCGAGGGGCAGCGCGATCGCCAGGCTGGCCGTGTACTGTTCGCCGCTGGCCAGCGCACCTGGGCGTTGTACCTCGCCGTACTTGGTCAGCACGCCGTCACGCGCCAGATAGACGGCATCGACCCAACCTCCGGTCGCGATGGCGCCATTGTTAACGACCGTCCAGCTCACGGTCACGGTGGAGCCGGACTGCACCAGTGCCGGGCCTTCGACACCGAGCAGGCGCAGATCGGGCCTTGCGACCTGGAGTGCGGCAGCCGAACGCAGCTCGTTGTTGCCTTCGCCATCGCGCTCGTAGACCGTGTTCTCGGTGTCGGTGCGCACTACCCAGCGGTATTCCCCCTCGGCGAAGTTCGCCGGCAGGGTGAAGCTCACCTGGCGCTCCGCACTCTGTCCTGCCGCCAGCGGCTCACTGACGAGCACGGTAGCCACCTGGTACAGACCGGCGGCGCCGCGGTCGATGTAGATGCGGTCGCGCCAGGCGGTGTTCGCATCCGCGCCACCTACGTTGCTTACGGTATAGCGCAGCGTTGCGGCGTCACCGGGGCGCAGCACCGCCGGCCCTTCGACCGCAGACACCGTGAGATCGGGCACGGCCGCGAGTTGCACCGAGATCTTCCCGGTACTTGCGAGGGTGTTGTTCGCGCGCCGCCCCTCCTCGTTCACCGATTGGTTGACATCGGTCACGACGATGACGTGGTACTCGCCGTTGAGGTCGCGCGGCAGGGTGATCTCGGCGCGTCCGACATAGCTTTCGCCAGGCGCGAGCAGCCCCGCATGGGTCACCGCACCCGCCAGTACGATGTCGTCGCTGCCACCCAGTACCGCATCCAGCGACAGCACCACACGATCGTTCCATAGTGCCAGGTTGGTGGTGGCATTGCCGTCATTGCGCACCTCCCAGGTCACGAGGACGGTCTCGCCGCTGAGCGCATGCTCCGGCACCTGAAGCGCAATGAGGTTGAGGTCGCTATATGGCGAGGCCAGGTTGATGGCCTGCGCCGCACTGACGTTGTCTGCGCGCGTGTCGGGCTCGAGCACCTCGGCACCGGCATCGGCACGCACGGCCAGGTAGTAACGCCCCTCCCCGCGCATCGGCAGCCGCACCAATGCAGTCTGGGTATAGTGTTCTCCAGGTTGCAGAGTGCCGCTGAAGCGCAGGCTGCCCACCACCACGTCATCGCTGTCACCGATGGTGGCGTTGTTGCTGAACACCACGCGATCGGTCCACTCCCCTTCCGCCGGCGCCTCGCCACGGTTGCTGACCGTCCAGCTCACCGACACGTACTCGCCGCCAACCCCACTGACGGGCACGCTGACGCTGTCAACGCGCAAGTCGGCGTAGGGCACGGCGACTGAGGTGGTCACCACCTGGGCGCTGTTGTTGAGCTCGGCGTCGTTGCTCAGGTTGGTCTCGTACAGCACGCCTAGGCCGGCGCTGTTCTGGTCGGTGGTAACGGTGATGCGGATCTGGCCGACGGACGCCAGGCCGGGGGGCAGGCGGAAGGTGAGCGCACGCTCACGCATCTGGCCCGCTTCGACCAGTCCGAGTTGCGCGCCATCGACGACCCTGAGCGGGTCGTAATACAGGCTGGTATCGACCAAGACCTGGTTGGTGGCTACATTGCGCACCACGATGCGGTCGTGGAAACCCGTGGCTGCGGCACTCGCGCCGAGGTTCCAGTCCTCCCAGGCAATGCTCACCTCGCCACCCGACTGCACGGCGCCGGACAACACGCGCAGGTTGCGCACCTGCATGTCGGGCCCGACCATGCGCACGAGTTGTGCGCTGTTGTTGGTCTCGCCGGTACCGGATGCGTTGGCTTCGACAATCTCCTCAGCGCTGTCGGCGACGACACGGATGACGAACTCGCCCGCCGCCGCAAAGCCTGCAGGCCAGGTGAACTGCGCGGCGCGCAGGCGCGACTGCCCCGCTTCGAGCGCTCCCGCAGTCAAGTCGTCACGGATGGCGACGACGGCGACGAGCTCGTTGGTGCTGCGGTTGCGCACCTCCACGCGCTCGCTCCAGGCAGCGTCCACGGCCTTGTTGCCAGCATTGGTGGTCGTCCAGCTGACATCGACGGTCTGACCCGGCTGGAAGGCGCTGTCGGGGCTCAGGCGCAGGGCTTCGACCCGAAGGTCGGCGTAAGCGGCCAGCGCCACCAGAACCGTCGTCGACAAGGCGTTGTTGCTCTCGCCGTTGCCGGAGGCATTGCCCTCGCGGATGCGGTTGTCGGCGTCGGTCATCACCGTGAAGCTCAAGCGCCCGGCAGCCGACGCCCCCTCCGGCAGCACCACCACAGCGCTGCGCTGACGACTCTCTCCGGCGCCGAGGTCGCCCTCGAGCGTGCTCGCGTACGGCACGGTAAGGCTGGCCACGAGCGCGCCGGTATCGAGGTTGCGTACCACGATACGGTCGTTCCAGTGCGTGTCGGTCGCCAGCACGCCCCGGTTCTCCACCGTCCAGCGCACCTCCACCGCCTGACCGGTGTACAGGTCCGTGGCGGGCGCGAGCACGACCTCGTTCACAGTCAGGTCGGGCGCTGGGCGCACCACCAGCGTATCGAGGACCTGGGGCGGGTGAACGGGCACCGGCACGACGTTGAAGCTCACCCGTGCAGCGCTGGTGGCGCTGTTGTAGCCCTGAAGCACCAGCGTGTAGGTGCCACTTGACGCAAAGGCTGCAGGCTCCCGGTCATAGCCTTCGGGCGTGTAACCGGACCATCCGCTCCACCAGTACCCCATTTCGGCGGCGCCGAACACCACGGCACCTTGCGGATCGTAGAGAGCCCAGACCGGAAAGGACTTTCCCTGTGCTTCCGCAGCAACAAGCAAGGACTGCACGACGTCGAAGTAGTAGCGCTCGCCTTGCTGAGCGTCGAAGGTGTACAGCACCGCCCCGTTGCGGGGGCTCAGTTCGACACTGAGCGGCGCTCCCGGGGTAATCGGCGTCGCGCCTGCACGATCGAGCACGCGCATCGCAAAGCTGCGATCGATCGCGGTCGCGTTGCTCAGCGTAAGGGTGTACGTGCCGCGCTCGAGCACACGCACCGTATCGAGGCTGTCGCCCGCCAGGGCGCTATCGAAAACCTGTCCCCCTGGCCCCTGAAGACGCCAGCGCACCTGGGCGTCGGCCCCCAGGCTGTCGAACATCAGCAGGCTGGCCTGATCGAGATCGAGCCTGTAGCTGATGCTCTGGTAGGCCGCCAGGCTTCCGTCAACAAGCTCGTTGAGCGCAAGCGCGCCCTGCGCGACCGCGCGGTTGACGACAAAGGGAAAGGACTGGTCGGCGAAGGCCGTCGCAGCGCCCTCGACCACCAGCCAGTAGTCGCCATCGGCAGGCAGGCGCACCCCCGCCGTAGAGCTGCCAAGTGCCGTGGAGAACAGTTGCTGACCGGTCGAATCGACGAGGTACCAACGCCCGGAGGCACTGCCCTGGCTGACAAAGCCGAGTTCCTCGCCAAGCGCTCCGCTGACACGGTAGATCCGCGAGGCATTACCCGGCACGAGCGCTGCATTCGTTGGCACACCGAGCTCGAGGGCTTCGGCCGCGGCAGCGTCCAGGATCCTGAACTGGTAGCTTCCCGTGTAGCTGGAGGTCGAACTGTGGAAACGCAGGCTGTACTCACCCGCATCGAGGAACTGCAGACGATCACGGTTGCCGGACAGGTACGGGCGGTCGGAGAAGACCTGACCGTTCGCGCCGGTGAGCGTCCAGTACAGGTAGCTGTCGGCCGTGCCGCCGGAACTGCCCTTGAAGGCGTCGAAGAGATACCAGCCCGGCTCGCTGACCACCATACGGTAAGACACGCCGGTCGTCGAAGCGCTGCCCTCACGAGTCTCGCCAACGGCGATCTCGTTGCGCGACACGGTGAAGGCATAGTCGATCGCTTGCGCAGCGTCGGCGCCCAGCCGATCGATGAGCAGGTAATAGCGCCCGCTGCCGTGGTTCAGGCTGAGTCCGTCGCCGTCGAACGCCACGTCGCCGCTCGCAACCTGAGCCAGGGACGGGCCGAGCAGACGCCAGCCGAGCGTCCCGGCTTCGGCGCCACTTGCAAGGAAGCGGAAGCCGTCCATGTGGATACTGGTGAAGCTATACACCGCCAGCGTCTGGCCACTGCCGAGCACGCCCTCTACCGCGGTGTTGGCCGGCACGGGCTGCGCCGTTGCACGCAGGTCGGCAAGCCTGAATCTGAGTGCCTCGCCCGCCAGCGGCAATGCATCGGCAGCAACAACCAGGGTGTGAGTGCCAAGCGCGCCGAGGCTGAGCGCCTGGACGAGCCCGTCATAGGTTCGCCCGCTCGAACGGACACTCAGAGCGCCATCGAATAGATACCAGCTCGCCGGAAACCCATCGAGCACTTCGAACAGCATCGCGCTGTTGAAGGCGCCATCGAAACGATAGGCAAGGGCGCGCGTATCTGCGCTGAAGGGCACATCGACGGCCTGCCCGGCAGGCAACTGCACTGCCGCCGCAAGCAGGTCGCTGATACGGAAACGGTAAGCGGCATCGCGTTCCTCGGCGGTCGAGCCATAGGCGCTGAGCTGCAGCGTGTAACGGCCCGGCGCGCCGACCGTGAGCAGAGCGCCCTGGCCGGTACCCGCGTAGCCGCTGTTGACCCAGCCGCCATTGGCGCTGCGCAGCACCCACTCGCCCTCGAAACCTTCGAGCAGGTCGAGCCAGAGAAGCCCACCCTCGGCAACATCGAAGACGTAGCTGCGCGTACCCAGGCCCCCCAGCGTATGCGCGTGCGTTTCACCCAACGCGATCTGCGCAATCGCCGGTGGGGTGAGCAGATCGACATCGAGTTCGAGTGTCACCAGCCCGGGCGCGCCATCGTCATAGCGCTCGATGACCCAATACACGACGCCGGACTCGTCGATCTGCAGGCTGGCAGCCCCCCCGTCAAAGATCGAATCGAGCCAGTACAAGGTCTCGCCAAGCGCGTTGACCACTCGACTCTGCCCTTGGGCACCCGCCGAAGCCACCCATGCAAGGTTGAGTACCTGCCCCTCCGCGACCTCGACGCGCACGAACACTGTATCGCCCGCGCCCAGATCGACGCTGGACGCACCGGACGGATCGACGGCAACGGCCGCCTGCGCGACATCGTCGAGGCGGAAATATGCGGTGCTGCCCGGCGCGGCCGCACTCGTCACGACGAGCGAATAGTGTCCCGCGGCCAGACTGAGAAGACCATTGTTGCTGGGCACGGCCTGGCCGAGTTCATCGAAGAGCGTCCAGCCATCGAGCAGCCCACCATTCGCTTCCATCTGGAAGAGGCCGGCCTCCGCGAGATCGAATTGATACGATACGCGGCCATCCATCGGCACCGTCAGGTCAACCCGTGTATTCACACCGGGCAACGCCAACACCGTGGGCGCCACCAGCAAGGGCGTGAAGGCAAGCGTCACCGGATCCTCACCGGGGCGGTTACCGGTATCCAACACGAGGAAATAGGTGCCAGCCTGCGGAAGCGTCAACACCTCGTGACCATCCCACCAGGCGTCTTCGTGCAGAAGCGCCCCTTGAGCGTCGAACAGACGGAGCATTGCCCGCTCCGTGAAGGACCAATCAGCAAGCAAAAGCGACTTCGTACCGTCGACATCCATGCGCCACACGGCCGACGTCCCGGTGAGCATCTCGACGCTGTTCACCACGTCGGGGCTCAACGACGCTGACTGCTCAAGCCCGCCGATGCGAAGGGAGAACTCGCCCGACTGGCGCAGATCGCCATAGGCGTCGTGCTGCTTGTACACGCTCAGCCGGTAACTGCCTGCCTCCAACGCCAGTACAGGGTCACCCTGCTCATACCAGACCCCGAAGTAACCTCCAGCACTGACAGAGACGTCTCCAAGCCAGAAGCCATCCGATACGATTTGCCCGTCACGAGAGAGCGACCACCAGACCTGCTCCGCCGTCATGAATGAGGCATCGAGCATGTACACGCCAGGCTCGCTCAAGACGAAATCAAGATGCTCGACGTTGGTCTCGTCCACCACGACACCGACGAGCTCGTCGAGCGCAATCGTACGAACGCGTTCGGTCTGCACGCGCGACTCGAATCGCGGCGCCTCGGTCTCTTGCGTATCGAAGTAGCTGACGCCAACGAGATAGTCGCCGCTCACCTCGGCACGATAGGCGACGAACTCCTGCACCCCCGCCGGCACCCAGGCAGCCCAGCCACCCTGGGGTGAGCGAATCTGCCATTCGGCAGCACCGGGCGAGCGGAAGTACACCGTCTGTCCGGCTTCGAGCGCCATCAGGTACGGGCCGTACCCTTCGAGCACCTGCCCGAGTTCGGCACGAGCGAACTGAGCCTCACGCTCGAGCCTGAACGAGACTCGTGCGCTCTCATCGCCATACCAGCCAGGATTCGAAAACACCAGCGCATAGTCACCTGCATCCAGCCAGACCGCCTCTGCAGCACTGTTCGAGGACGAGAGGCCACCGGAATACAGGCCCCACTCCAGGTCGCGTAGCTCCCACGACAGGTAGGCCCCTGCTTCGAAGGTCCCACCCAGCGTCACCCAACCCGCCTCGGCAAGGGTGAAGCGGTACGCCGCGCTCTGCCAACGGGGCAACTCGACGACGATGGGGGCATCGCCAGGAAGGATCTCCGGTCCTTCCGGACGGTTGTCGCGAGGGGCAGCCAATGAAACGAAGAGTTCGTAGTCGAGGGCCTCCGTGTTCGTCAGGTAGCCATCGAGCAGCAGGAAGTAGGACCCAGCCTCCACGAGACGAAGATCGGCAAGACCCGAACCGACTCCCGCCCCATTCGCGAGCTGTCCGCCATTGGACGAGAGCAGACGCCAACGCAGGTTCCCTGCAGAAAGACTGTTCAGGTTGACCGAAAGGCGTTCGCCGGCAGCCACGTCGAGGCGATACGCGACCGCACCCGCCCCGGGGTCCAGGGTGCCGCTGAGGGTTCCCTGCCCGTTCTCCAGGACCACGGGCGCGGCCGAGAACGGCGCCACACGGAAGGCGTACGCCAACTCGGTGGATGCCGAACTGCGGAACACGCTGAGGCGATAGTCACCGCCAGCCAGCTCGAATCGGCGCTGCGTCCAGCTCGTCGACTCATCGAACGTGCCGTTTGCCACCCATCCGCCCTGGCTGTCGGTCAGACGCCACTGCAGGGACGTCTGACCGGCGAGCGCATCAAACAACACGGCGGTCGGCGCCTCGAGCGAAAACGCGTAGTCGTGCTGGAACTGCGCAGGGGCGAAGGTAGGCGTCTGCACCGCCCCCATGCTCAATGGCGCTGCGGCCAGGGGCGTCATCGCAACACTGTAGGGCAGCGGCTGCGCGGACTCACCGTTGCGCGTGACCACCAGCAGATAACGCCCCCCTTGTCCCAGTTGCGGCGTCTGCGTGCTTTCGCCACCCTGTCCGTCGGCCAGCCACGACCACCCGGACCACGAGGACTGAAACAGCGTCCACGTCAGCTGGGCCGGCTCGGCCGCGCTGAGCGAAATGATGCGGCGCAACTCGCGCACGTCGTCGATCAAGTATGCCTGCGCACTGCGTCCGGCCGAAAACACCGCCTCCAGCGGCGTTGTGCCCAGCGACACGCCCCCCCTCGTATCGAGCAGTTCGAAGCGATAGGCCCCCGCGGACGCCGCGTTCGTCGACAAGGTCAGCACGTAGTCGCCAGCAGCCACCGTCGGCGCCTGCGTACCGCTCAACCATCCCGTCCCACCACTGGTCTGCCCCGCCGGGACGAGGCGCCAGCGAATCGACTCGGCGCTGCCACCATCAGCGATGACCAGGCGACCCGGCGCATCCAGCGTCAAGCGGAACGAATGGAACTCATGCCCGCCCGCCAGCTCACCCGCGATCGTCTCGCCAAGCACTGCGGCGCCAACCGTCTCGGTGCGCCGATGAGCCTGCAGGCTGAACGCTGACGCCTGCTCGGGAGAGCCCGCCGACACCACCACCGTGTAGTGACCACTGCGCGCGGCAACAGGCAACTGCAGCGCAGCGCCACCGATTACGCTGTTGAGGATCTGGCTACCCTGCGCATCGAACACGGCCACACGACTTCCCGGCTGCGCGGACTGCGCGCCCAGATACCACGCCTCACCGGCCGCGACCGGAAGCATGAACACCGCCCCCGCCTGCCCCGCGGCGATCTCCGCAGCGACCACTTGCCCGGCGTCGAGGACGGTTGCCTCGGCAAGACTGGAGACGGCAAGCGCATATTGGCTGACACCCGACGGCCAGCCATGGACACGCAGGCTGTAGTCGCCCGCTGCAAGGCTGAGCACCCGAGCGCCCATTGACCCGCTGAACAAGCTGCCACCCTGGGCCTCGCTCAACACCCAGCTCAGCGACTGATCGCTGGTGCCCTGAAACACCAGGGTACTTGCCTGCTCCAGCGAGAAATGCCAGTAATCACTGGCTGCCGAACTACCGATCTGCCCGCGCTGGTCCATACCCAGCTCCAAGGCACGATGCGTATCGCGCAGCACCTGTACCGACACCCCCAGCGCGACGGCCTCCGTGTTGCCGACATGCGCGTGGGCAAGCAGATAGTGTCGCCCAGGGCTGTCAAGACGCAGGCTGAAACTGGTACCCGAGGCGACCGTGTATGCGGTGAGCTGATTGCCGTTGCCGTCAAGCACCATCACCCGAACGCTCTGTCCGGCCATGCCGGTGAGAGCGAACACGTGGTTGACGCCCGGAGACTCGTTATCGAAGGCCAGCACCTGAGTGCGCTGGTCGGCATCCACCGTGACGTTGGCGCGCAAAGGCAGGGCCGAGAGCTCGGCAACGGCAGCCATCGCACCGACGTCCCGAACACGCAGCGCGACATCGGCCGCTACAAGGGTGCGTGAGCTCACCTCCAGCACATAACTGCCGGCACGATCGAGCGCGAGCAACTCGCCATGAGCATTGAAGCTGCGCTGGCTTGCCACCACGCCACTCGGCCCGCGCAGGGTCCACACCAGGTCGGAACTATTGACGAGCGACTCCACCAGGACGCGTGCGGGCTCAGCCAGCTCAAAGGTGTAGCGCAGGGTTTGGGCTTCCACCAGACTAGCTTCGAGACGCGTATCGAACACCAGCGCCTGGGATGTCAGCACCTGCTGACGCATGGCAAAGCTGTAGCTCTGTGCCTGCCCGACAGGCGACTGGAAGCGCAGGAAGTACTCACCCGCGGCAAGGGTGATCTCACCCGAATCACCGTTGGCGTTGCCGCTTGCAAGCTGCACACCTGCGGCGCTGTAAAGACGCCAGGCCGTGGACGGATTGAGGGTGCCAAGTGCATCGAAACGCAACGTGGCCGCTTCGGCAAGCTGGATGCGATGCAGGGCCTGGCTTCGGGCCGCCGCATTGACGGTCAGGCTGAGCGGCGTATCCAAGGCCAGGGTCGGCGCGTCGGCGAGGGCGTGGAACACGACGTGATAATCACCCGTATTCTGGTTGCTGGCCTGGACCGTAAAGCGGTAATCCCCCGCCGGGAGTTCGAAGTAGCGCGGCGTCTCGCCGAACGCATTGGCGCTGGCCTCGCTTCCCCGTGGCCCGCTCAAGGCCCATTGCATGCCGCTGACACCGGACCATGCGTCAACCAGGACACGCGTCGGTGCGGTCAGCGTGAAGCCATGCTCGACGACCTGGCCGGCGCTGGCGATGCTGCCGCGTACGTCCTGACCGATGGCCAGTGCGGCGCCGACGGTGGTTCGCTCGATCAGGTTGAAACGGAAGTTGGCGTCCGATGTGGCCGTCGCCAGAGGCGCAACGACAAGCAGGTACTCCCCTGCCAAAGGCAACTCGATGTTGTAGCTCGAAGATGTGACGCCACTGGTCACAAACTTGCCGAACGGATCAAGCAGTTGCCACTGACCTCGCACGGTCGACGCGGTGCTGCCCTGGCCATGGAAGTAGTACCGCGCGCCGGCCTCGGCATCGAACCGATACAGGCGCGTCTCGCCCGCCGGCACGCTATCGTTGATCAATGCCCCAGGCACCAGCGTCTGTGCGGCATCGCGATCGAGCACGCGGAAGCTGTAATCCCTGGCGATATCAGTGGTGTTGCGCAACTCCAGCACATACGCACCAGGCGGCAGTGCAAAGGAGTTCGACGACTGGTCATCGGTAAAGCCACGCCAGCCGCTCAACGCCCCCAGCGGACCGACAAGTCGCCATTGCAGATTGCTCGCACCGCTGACGTTGGTCTGCAGCGCATCGAAGACAATCGTCGTCGGGTCGGTGACGGTGAAATCGTACCGCGCCACATCGTGCCGGCCCTGCAAGCTGCCAACGGCCAGGGCATTGAAGGCAAGCGCGGATGCCCTGACCTGCTGGACCGCAAGCGTCAGCGCAACGTTGCTCGTGCCAGTCGAGTAGTAATAGCCCTCGTTGATGAGGTAATAGGTCCCACTGCTTGCGACTGCAAAACTGGTTCCGGAGCTGGCAGTGGTCGAACTGCTGACCTGGCGTCCATAGCGATCGACAAGGCGCCAGATGCTGCCATGGCCGTGACTGTCGGTGGCGTTGAGCACGAGAACATCGCCCGCCATGGCCGACACCTTGAAGCCGACCGTAGCGCTCGCAGGATTGCGTACCACACTGGTCTGCTCGCCCAGCGTCAGCGCCGGCAACAGCCCCGCATCATGGAGCGCGAAGCTGTACGCCCCACTGCCGGAAAGGCTGGAGCGACCGCCCTTGACGACCAGCGCGTACTCCCCCGCTTCCAGCAAGCGCCCGGAATAGCGATAGTTGGCGTCCGAACTCCACAGATCCTCCTCGCTCACCTCGGTGCCGCGCGGCCCGATCAGCGACCACACGGCGCTACTCGTGCTGGTGGACTGCGTGTCCATAAACACCACCGTCGGTGCAGCGAGGGTGAAGCGATGGACGTGGGTCTGGCTCGCCGCCGTGAAGCTGCCCGCAAGCACGCTGCCCAACTGGTAGGCGCTGCCTTCGGGCAGCGGAGCCACGACAACCGGATCTCCGGCATTGAAACGGAAGCGATAGCTCAATTCGGCTGCATTATCGATACGCCCCTCGACCACCATGAAGTACTCGCCAGTCAATGGGAGCGTGACATGGGCACGATTCGTCGCAAGGTTGGCCGAGCCGGCAAGGTCGCGCCCATAGGCATCGACCAGGCGCCAACTGGCGTTGCCACCGCTGACTCCCAGGCTGGTAAAGGCCAGTCGGTCGCCGGCAGAGGCCAACAGGCGATACACCTGCGCACCATTGCCCGGCAGCAAAGACCCGCTGATCTCCTCACCAACCTCAAGCGCCACGGCGGCGGCTGCGAGATCGATCAGGCGGAAAGCGTAGGCCCCGGTCGCCGCACCCGAGCCATGAACGACGAGACGGTAACTGCCTGCAGGCAGCGCCAGCGCGCCAAGCGCCTGGGCTGCATCGCTGCGATCGAATCGACGCGCATCGACCTCGACACCACGAGGGCCATGCAAGGTCCACAACAGATCGGAGCGATTGGTGAGTGCGTCGAAGAACAGCCGCGCATCCGCAGCCAATTCGAACTCGTGCACGGTCTGCTGTCCGGCAACGAGAATCTCGCCGTCCACACGCACCCCGACCTCAAGCGCCGCCGAACGCGCGGGAACCCGGTTGATCGAGAAGGCGTAGCCAACGCTTGCACCCACCGTGTTGCTGTCGCTGCCCGCAAGGACCAAGGCGTACTGTCCGCTCTCGGCGACCTGGATTGCCCCCGCCGCAGTCATCAACGCACTGGCGCTGCCGACGATGCTGCCGTATGGGTCCAGCAACTGCCAGGACAGGCTGCCACCGCTGAGCGCCTGGCCGTGGACGAACACACGCTCGCCCGCAGCGAGCGTAAGCGTATGGACCACACTGCCGCGCGCATGGTCGAGCACGCCCTCATGACGCTGATCCAGCGCGAGCGCACTGCCACTGCGCACGTCGAGCAGTCTGAAAGGCATGGTGCCCGTTGCCGCGACATCGCGATCAACCGACAACACGTAGTCCCCGGCCACGAGCAACAGCGCACCGCGTCCACCCGCATACGAACTTGCAGCGGTGCTCGCCGCCGTGCGCGAAACCTTGAGCCCTTCAGGCCCCTGCAGACGCCAGTAGAAAGAGTCGTTGCTGAGGCGATCGAAGGCGACGTAGGTCGACTCGTTGAGCGTGAAGGTGAAGTGAGCCGTCTTGCCGGCATGGTCGATATCGGCGACGAGGGCCTCGCCAAGTTGCAGCGGCGCGGTGCTGTCCGTAACCGAACTCAGCGTGAAGGCGTAGTTCACCGGCGCCGTGTTGCTGATTCGCCCCTCGACCAGGAGCAGGTACTCGCCGGTACGCGCCAACGTGAACACGTCGCGGTTGCTGCCGGCATTGAAGACGCCGCCCTCGGGACGGCCGTAGGGGTCGATAAGGCGCCAGTTGGCCTGTCCACCCGAAAGGCTGGCAGCGCTGAAGAACAGCTTCTGGCCGGCCTCTCCGCTGAAACGGTAGACCGCGCTCTTGATGCCACTATCGAGCACCCCGCTCACCGGGGCGTCGATGGCCATGTCGGCTGCAGCATCGGCATCGATGATGCGAAGCTCATACTGGCCACGCGCATCGCCGTTACCGGTGACAGAGATGGTGTAGGTGCCAGCGGCGAGCTCGAAGGCTGGCGAAGCGGCGTTGTAGTCGGTGCTCGCAAAGCTGCGGTTGCTGAGCTGCCCTTCGGGCCCATCCAGGCGCCAGACCAGGTCGCTGCGATTGGTCAGGCTGTCGAACACGACGCGGCGTGTTTCCTCGAGCGTGAACTCGTAGGTTCTGACCTCGCCGGGCAGCTCGATCTCACCGCTGATCGACAAGGCGGCCGGATTGATGTCCCCGGACAGCAGGATGCGCGGCTCCATCGCCTCGAAACGGATTGCCGCGGCGTCGGCCGAAGCCGCTTGCGGCCGCCTCGCGTTGCTGCCGCCACGGCGTGCGGCTGAGAAGCCGCTGAGCATGGTCGCAAGCAAGGGCGAGAGAGCGAAGGCGTTCTTGCGATCGGGGCGGTCATTCACGACGACGGATTTGCGCATGGCGACTCCGGGGTTCGGTTAATGGCGTTTCTGCAAGCCCGCGCGGTGCTCATGCGAAGCACGGCACCGCTGTAAGCAGCGCGGGACAAGCAATGGAAGATGGAAAGGGATCGGCTCACTGTGCCGGAGCGGAAGGTGGCGAGAGCACCGCCCGACATTTCACCCCAGCCGGAATAGCGAGCTCAGGGTTGGGTAGTTCGAGCAGCACCACGAACGTGCCGCTTGCAGCGTCGATCAGGCGATCGACACTCACTGCGCGCGCCGAGTAGCGAGCCCCTGCCGGGATCTCGGGGACCACGTCGATGACATCACCGGCATTGATGGTGCCGAAAGCCTCTTTCTGAAGCACGACATGAACGCGCAGCGGATCGAGTTGCGCGATCTTCAGGATGCCCTTGCCTGTCGAGCCGGGTTCGACCACCTCGCCCGGGTAAGCAAGCTGCGCAACCACCACGCCATCGAAGGGACTGAGCAGTGTGCGCAAGGCCAACTGGGCATCATGCTGCGCCAGCTCGAGACGCGCACTCTGGCGCTCTTCGTTGGCAACCCTGAGTTCGGACTCCGCGAGCCGCAGCTCGGCCTCGGCGTCGTCGCGCTCCTGCTCGGGAATCAGCCGCTCTGCAGCCATCGCCTGACGACGCTCGAAGCGCTGGCGGGAAAATGCCACCTTGCGCTCGGCCAACTCGACGGGTCCGCGCTGCTGCGCACGGAAGCGGGCAAGCTCTGCTGCGGCCTGCTCTGCCCGCACATCCAGCGCCGCAAGTACCTGCCCCTTGCGGATCGTCTCGCCCCTGGCAACGTTGACCTGGGCGAGCAGCCCCGTAACGGGGCTCGCCAGTTCGACCGTTTGGCGCGGCTCCAGCAGACAAACCGCAGACTGGGCGGGATACGCCTCAAGCGACACTCCGGCCAGAAAGAACGAGGCCAGCGCCGCACGAACACATTTCATAAGGGGAAACCTCGGCAGCAGGTCCTGCTGCGCGCACACGGAGCGCAACGCTGAACATGTATCCAGCGCCCCGCTCAGGCGCAACACAAGGGCCAACCGGCGTTCAGGCCGGACGGGAGAGCGCCACGGCGCTCGATCGGCGCCGGCAAGTCATCAGCCCCGCGACCGCGCTCCCCAGCAACAGCAACGACGACGGCAGCGGCACGCTCCCCCCGCCTGGCGGGGTCGTCACATCCCCATCCCGCACCGCCCAGGCAAAAAGTCCGAAATCGAGGTAGTCATAACTACCGTCGGGCTGAAGGGCCAGATACCAGTGCTCGGACTCCTCGACCGCGTTGTAATCCTGATCACCGTTCCAGAGCAGGAACAGCCACGCGTAGTCCTGATAGGCCTCCAGAACCGTCGAGGACCAATACGCAGCGGGTGCCACATTGACCAACAGGGCAAGCGCGTCGGCATTGGTCGCACTGTCGAGCCCGCCACCGGGCTGCCCGCCCAGGTTGACGTGGAACATATGCCCCAGTTCGCTCCCCAGGCACCCGAAGCCGTAACTCAGGTTCATGCCGCCCAGCGCATCGTTGAACTCGCAGGAAGGATCGGGCTGCAGCGTACGCGGCAGGCGCCAGTCGGCATAGCCCTGGTAGCTGAGGCTCTCGACCCACTCCGTCGCAGCATTCCAGCTCATCCGGCCGTCTGCGCTGAAACCGGATGTGCGCGCGTAATTGGCGTCAGCCAGCCACGTCACATCAAGCACGTCGTCATAGATCAGCCCATTGCCACGATCGATCAGGGCCGCACTGGCATTGAACGCAATGCTGCAACCCGCGAGCACAGCGAATTTCGAAAGCGCCTTCATCATAAATGACTCATCCATTTTCAATACGTGTCGCGGCACGACATAGCAATATCCGTTCCACCGTATAGCGATCAGTCACTTGAGGATCGGCGACCAGAATCGAAGTCAATATGTGTAAAAAAAACCGACACCTTTCAATGCCATGCGAGCTCGACCGCCCACCCCCTTCTTGGTACTCGCAGGGATAGCGAGCCAACGAAAATCCCACGCTAAAAATTCTTATGACATATTGACTACGCATTTCTCATTTGACATCATCATTACAAAGTCATCACCGGACGGCAAACTCATGTCAGCACCTGCACAGCAGCCTCTCCAGAACACACCCCGCCTC
The DNA here is from genome assembly GCF_000310125.2 of Thauera sp. 27. Classification (NCBI taxonomy): domain Bacteria; kingdom Pseudomonadati; phylum Pseudomonadota; class Betaproteobacteria; order Rhodocyclales; family Zoogloeaceae; genus Thauera; species Thauera sp. 27. Next base: position 41,461 of record NZ_AMXB01000001.1, on the reverse strand, counting down.
GTGCGCAAACCCGCTCAACACGGCCAGGGCATGACCGAATACATCATCATCGTCGCCATGATCGCCATCGCCGCCATTGCCGTGTATCAGTACTTCGGCCAGACGGTGCGCAACCAGACGGCGGCCATCGCACAGGAGCTCTCCGGCAAGGATGGCAGCACCGCCAAGAGCGCGGCCCAGACGGCGGCCGGTCAGGCACAGACAGTCGGCAACCAGAAGCACACCCTGGACACCTATGTGAATCAGGTCGGCAAGTAACCCGGCGCACAGCGCGGACGCCGAACGGACATGCACAAGGGCAGGCGGACAGAACCGCATACGCCCATGACGCCCAGGCAGCGCGGACAGGCACTCCCGATCGGGCTGCTGCTGGTCCTTGCCGTCGCGGCCACCGCACTCTTCCTCTTCAACAGCGGGCAGCTTGTGCAGGAAAAGCTCCGCCTCACCAATACGGCCGACGCGGTTGCCTACAGCGCCGGCGTGTTCGAGGCACGCATGCTCAACTACGACGCCTACGCCAACCGCGCCATCGTCGCCAACCAGGCCGCGATCGGGCAGGCGGTCGCAGTGGCATCGTGGGCCAGGTACATGGGGACATCAGCAGCCACGATCGGCCCCTACATGCACCTCATACCAGGCGTCGGCACTGCGCTCGCCCGCGCCATGGAGCGTTTCGAGGACATCATGGACACCCTGACGCCCGCCCTTGCGGTTACCGTCGCCAACCATGACGCAGCCATCCAGGCGCTGGCGCTGTCGCAGCAGCTCATGCACGGCCCGGGCGACAGCCTTGCCCTTGCCGGACGCCTCGTGCTGATGCGGCGCATCGCCCAGGAAAACGACCCGCAGGCCGTCGTCGACCCGATCCCGCTCACCGACGACTTTCTCGGCTTCACCCGCAACTACGCCTCGCGCGCCGAAAGGCAGCGCATGGGCAGGCTGGTCAACGACGACCGGGAGGCCTTCCTGCGCACTCGCAACTGGAACTTCGGTGTCGTCGTGCTCTGCCATGGCATCGAGTTGCGCAAGCGCGGCAGCACCGAACTGATCGGCCTGGTCGACGGCTGGAAGTCGATGGACACCTTCTCCGCTCACAACCATCGCTTCAGCCGCCGCTTGCGCTGCCGACGCAGCGAAAGGCCGATCGGCTATGGCACGGCCGCATCCGCCGACAGCTTGGCAGACCGCGCATACGACTATGCTGGGTCGCGCCCCACCAATCCCCGGGCGAGCAGGCAGGCCGACTCACCCTCGGGCATGGCCCGGGGCTTTCCCGCCAGCACCTTGGGCGGCGGCGCCGTACCGACCTTCCGCGAACTCTCGGACCGGGCCCTGGCTGCGGACAGTCCGCGCACCCGCCTCAGCATCCGCGTCACCAAGCCCGGCTCGACCCAGCGCTTCTCCGGCGGCACAAGCAGCGTCAAGCCCACTGGGCGGCTGCAGCTTTTCGACGGCGCAATGCTTGCCGGCACGAGCGCGGCAATCTCAAGCGTCGAAGTCTTCTTCGAGCGTCCGGACACCGGCAACCCCCGTTATCCCGGCCGCATCGAGCGTGGCAGCCTGTTCAACCCCTACTGGCAGGCTCGCCTTGCGCCCGTATCCGCAGCCGAACGCGCCCAGGCCCAACTGCGCCAAGGCAGCGTCCAGCTCCCGTGAGCCCCACCGTCATGTCATTCCCGCCCCAACGGTCCTTGATGGCCTGGATCCACCTGCTGCTGGCCGCAACCTGCCGCCTTCCCGTCCCGAACCATCCGATCGCAGCGGCGAGCATCGTCGCGGTGACCCTTCTTCTTGCGGGCAATGCCATGGCCATCGGCACGCTTCCAGGGGGCTACGTGATTCATCGCGAAGCCAGCGTTCCTCCTGCACGCAAGGCCGCGCAGGCCGTTCTCCCCGGCTTGCGCGCCGCCTGCGAACGCGAAGGTGTCGCGTTCCGGTTCGGCGGCGATCTCGACAAGGTCGGCACCTACCAGGTCATCGAGCACCACCACCCGGGCGTGCGCAAGTCTTCGGTCGTCAAGCGCCACCATGAACTCGTCGCAATCTCGCGCTGCCATTACGAGGTGCGCGTGCGCGAAACCACCAGGATCAGCCACTTCGGCCCCAGGCAGCGCACGGTGCTGAACCGCGAGATCGACCCCGTACGCGGGCCCCAGCCGTGGCGCCGCAGAGCCATGCCGCATCTCGAGCACGACACGGCCGCCCTGCTGCGTGATGCCCTGTCCCTCGACAGCCTGGCACCCGCCGTGCCGACCGCAGGCGAGGCGGCACTGAAGCCCGCCGCCGGACAGCGCGAGGATCGCATCGCCGGCCGATCGTGCCGCTGGGTGCAAAGCCCGCCGCCGGTCGAGGTGCGCAGCTGCGTACTCCCCGAGGGCATCGGCATGCCCATCGACGACAGCCTCAGTACCGAGGTGATCAGCACCGGCAGCGACGGCACGGAGCGCGTTCTGGAGGTCCGGGTGGTGCGCTTCGAAGGACCGATCGATCTGCCGGCAAACGTGTTCGAGCCACAGGAGGACGCGGGCGATGCTGCCCAAACCCGCTGATCGCGCCCGCATCCGCGGCCAGTCCAGCGTCGAGTTCCTGGCACTGGCGCTGGTGTTGCTGCCCCTGCTCCTGATCGTGCCCTTGATCGGCAAACAGCTCGACATCGCGCAGGCGGCAGCGGCCGCCGCCCGCTATGCCGCCTTCGAGGGCACGGTCCGCCACGGCGGCAGCCTCCAGCCATGGAAACCCGACGCCGTGCTGGCAGACGAGCTACGACGGCGATTCTTCAGCACCAGTTCGGCTGCCATCAAGACCGGCGACGTGGCTGGCGACGTCAGCGCCGACCGCAATCCGCTGTGGTCCGACCACCGCGGTGGCGCACTGCTGCCGGTGTTCTCCACCCACGTCGGCGTAGAAAGCCGGCGCCAGGCACTGTCACAACCGGTGGGTGCAGTGTTCGCGGCGGGCATGGGCCTGGACAAGAGCAACCTGCATACAGCCAGGCTGCGGGTGGGTGTCGCGAACGTTGCCGGCCTTGCGCCTTTCGACGCACTCGGTCTGTCGATCGAGCGTCATGCCACGGTGCTGGTCGACCCATGGACGGCCGCTGGCCCGGCAGCCGTGCGCAGCGCCCTGCGCCGGGAACCCTGGAATCCCGTCGGCCCCTTCCCGTTCGGCCCGCTCGATACGCTCGTCTCGGCGCTTCGTCCCTTCGCCGCCGTGCTCGAGGGTAGCCAGCTACCCGACATCGGCCGCATCAACCCTGACATCGTCCCCGCAGACCGCATGCGATGAAGAACCTGCGCACCCTGCCTGCAGCCGTCACGTCCATTGTCGTCGCATCACCCGCGCAGATGCCGGCCGACCGGGCATGCATCCCGCCGCTGGGCGTGAAACGCCTGCTCCTCGCCTGCCTCCTTTCCGTCTGCCTTTCCCTTGCCAGCCCAGTCCCGTCACAGGCGGGCGAGCTGGCAGCAGCCTGGCCGACGCTCGCACACCCGCGAGAGTCACACATCGACGAAGTCGGTGGGCAGATACGCATCAATGGCACGCCGATGCGTATCGTACGCGTACAGGCCGCGCTCCCCGTCGACGCCCTCGCCAGCCACTACCGGCAGGTGCTCGGCCAGCCGCATGCCGAATCGCAGGCTGGTGGCGCCCAAGTGCTGGCGCAAGGCCGCGGCAACTTCTTCATCACCATCACGCTGCAGCAGTTGCCCGATGGCGGCAGCGAAGCGCTGGTGGCAGTGGCGGACAGCCACGGCGCACGCGCGGCTGCGGGCAGGCCTCTCGGCCTCGACATACCGGCGGGTACGACCCTGCTCTCGGACATGGAATCAGCCGACGGCGGGATCGCCTCGCGCCAGTTCGTGCTGGCCAATACCCATAGCCTGCGGGTCAACCTCGATCGACTGTCCGCAACACTCGCCCGCCGCGGCCTGCATCCCGAGAGCCCGCCGGTCAGGGGCAGGAACGGCGCATTGCTGCAGCACTTCGGTGGCACCTCCGGCCAGGCGCAGCTCGTCCTGATGCGGCACGAGAACCAAACCCACGCCGTCCTCACCCTGCTCTCACGCCAGCCATGACTCGCCCCCCAGCTTCCTGCACACGCGGCCAGGCCCTTACCGAGTACCTCGTCGCGCTCCTCGTACTGGCGATGCTGATCGGCTTTGGCAGAGCGGGAGACAGCTCGGTGGTCGACACCCTGCTCACTGCCATCCACACCGCCTTCAACCGCCTGAGCGCCTTCATCTCACTGCCGCTATGACGCCAACCAACACGCCGCCGCGCGCCCGCAAGCACTGGGTGGTGCTCGCCTTCGCCCTCGCACTGGGCGGTATCGCCGCCTTTGCCGCAAGCAACTACCTGTCCAGCCGCATGGCCGAGATCGAAGCCCGCGATCGAGACGCTGACACGGTCCACCTGATCGTCGCCAAATCCAACCTGTCAGGCGGCGCGCTCATCACGCCCGAAACCGTTGCCGTGCGCGAGATCCCGCGCGCCTGGGCGCATTCCGGTGCGATCACACCCGAGCAGTTCAGTCGCGCAGAGGGCTCGGCACTCGCCCACCCCGCGGCGATCGGCGAACCCATCCTGTGGGCGCAACTGGAGGGCAACCGTGCCCCCAGCTTCTCGGCCCGTCTGCAAACCGGGCAACGCGCGGTCACCGTGCCGGTCGACGAGATCAGCTCACTGTCGGGCATGGTCGAACCGGGGGACCGTATCGACATCGTGGTCTCGATACGCGACGCCCATCGCAACTACACCTTCACTCTGCTGCAGAGCGTAGCGGTGCTCGCCACCGGCAGCCAGGCCGACGCCGAGAGCGCCAGGGCCGACGGACGCCACGGCGGCTATACCACCATCACCCTCGACACCAACCCCGAAGACGCCAAACGCGTCATCGCCGCGCGCGAGATCGGCCGTGTCACGGCGCTGCTGCGAGCGCCCGGCGACCACTCGCCGGTGTCCTCGCTCATCACCGACACCCATGCCCTGCTTGGCCTCCCCAAGGGCGACAGCCGGAGCGTGAGCAGCGTCCCCGTCATCTATGGCGGCGGCCCGATCACCAACGGCCTGCAACTCACACCACACCGGGAAGCCCCCCTCGACTGACGCCTCCCCGCGATCCGTCCGCTACCGATCCCCCTCCACCTTCGCCACGCGCCGAGCGACCCGATGCACTTCCTCACCCACACCCTGCTTCGCCTGTTCGCGCTCTGCTGCCTGACCACCGCGGCGGCAAGCGCCGCGCCGGCTACCGGATCGGCCAGCCGCAGCGCCGAAATGCCCGAGCTCACCCTCTTCCAGGGCGAGACGCGGGTCATCACCGAACCCAACGTCGGCCGCCTGGCCGTAGGCAACGGCAAGGCCTTGTCGGCGGCGGTGCTCGACGAGCGCGAGATCCTGCTCATCGCCAACGAGATCGGCACCTCATCCCTGCACATCTGGACAGCCAACGGGCGCAACCGCCGGCTCAAGGTCACGGTCGTCGCCGCCGAGACACCACGCGTGAATCGCGAGATCGCGGCTTTCCTCGCCGACATTCCGAACGCACGCAGCACCGTCATCGGCGACCGAATCGTCATCGAGGGCGACAACCTGAGCAACCGCGACCAGGCCCGCATCGAAGCGCTCGCCAAGCACTACCCGCAGATCCTCAACTTCGCCAACCCGGTCGGCTGGGAAAAGATGATCGTCATGGAAGTGCAGATCGCCGAGTTCCCGGTCAACATGCTGCGCGAGGTCGGGCTGGCCTGGACCGCCACCGGCGGCGCAGCCATCGGCGGCATCTGGATGCCCGGCCGGCGCGGCAACACCCCCTTGCAGATCGACGTTCGCACCGGCGCCGAGAACGCCCCGCCCATCGTCAGTCCCGACGGCAGCGGCAACCCGGTGCCACTGGGCTCGAGCCTCAACGTGCTGTCCGCGCTCAATGCCGGGCTCAACGCCCAGTTGCGCCTCATGGAGCAGAACGGTTCGGCCAGCATCCTCGCCCAACCCATCCTGTCCACCCGCAGCGGCGCCGAGGCGAGCTTCCTCGCCGGCGGCGAGTTCCCCTACAGCGTCAGCAACATCAACGGCACCACCATCCAGTTCAAACCTTATGGCATCCGCCTCGAGATCTCGCCCACCGTCGATCACAACGGCGTGATCCGCGCCCGCATCATGAGCGAGGTCAGCGACCTCGACCCCTCCGTCATGAGCGCTGCCGGCCCCGCGCTGCGCACGCGCAAGACCGAAACCGAGTTCAACGTCATGGACGGCGGCACCATCGTGCTCAGCGGGCTGCTCAGCCGCGACGTCAATGCCTCCATCGACAAGGTGCCCCTGCTCGGCGACATCCCGGTGCTTGGCGCCCTGTTCCGTTCGCGCCGCTTCCAGAACAACGAGACCGAGCTCGTCGTCTTCGTCACGCCCTACGCCGTGGATAGGCACACCCTGCAGCAGGCCGAGAGCATGCTGCGCGCGCGTCAGCGCCTGGAAGACGCTCCGCGCGCACCCGAACCCGACCTGTCGGCCATCCCGTGGCCCGCCGCCCCGGTCGAGGACCGACCGATTCCGGGCACGCACGACCCGCTCTACAACTGAGCGGGGCCGACGCCATGTTCCAGGTCACCATTCTCCAGCCCGAAGGCGCCCCTCGCATCGAATCGATCAGCGAGACCTCCGCGGTCATCGGCAAGGGGCGCGAATGCCGGCTGCAGCTTCCCGGCTGGAAGGTCGGGCGCGAGCATGCACGCATCTACCGCACCAAAGCCGGGCTGTTCATCCAGGATCTCGGCCAGTTCTTCGGCACCAGCGTGAATGGCGTGCGCGTACATCAGCACGGCCCGCTTGCCGCCGACGACCGCATCGTGGTCGGCCCCTTCACCCTCATCGTCACCGACCAACTTCAGCCCACACCCGCCGGCGCCCCCGCAGCGCATGCGGCGGACACAACGCAAGTACACGCGCCCCAGCCAATGGCCGCAGCCGCGGGTCCTGGCACACGTACCGCCGCCACGCCCGACCAGTACTGGCGCCGTCGTATCCACGAAGCCCTGCTCGACGCCATCGACCTGCGCCGCCGCGACCTCGTACGCATGAGCGACGACGAGCTGCGCGCCGAAGCCGAGTCCCTGCTCGTCGAGCTGATCGACAAGGAAACCGCCCTGCCCGATGGCATCGACCGCGACAGCCTGCGCCGCGACGTGCTCAACGAGGCCGTCGGCCTCGGACCACTGGATGAGCTGCTCGCCGACGAAGCCATCAGCGAGATCATGGTCAACCGCCACGACGAAATCTTTCTCGAGCGCCACGGCCGGCTCGAACGCCACCCCGGCAGCTTCACCAGCGAGCGCGCGGTAATGGGCATCATCGAGCGCATCGTCACCCCCATCGGCCGGCGCATCGACGAGGCGTCACCGATGGTCGACGCCCGGCTCAAGGACGGCTCGCGCGTCAACGCCATCATCCCGCCGCTTGCCATCAAGGGACCGGCGCTCACCATCCGCAAGTTCGGCCGCAAGCTCTTCTCGCACGCCGACCTCGTCGCGCTCGGTGCGATCAGCGCGCAGATGGCCGAGTTCCTGCGCGTCTGCGTGCAACAACGCAGGAACGTGCTGATCTCGGGCGGCACCGGCTCGGGCAAGACCACGCTGCTCAACGTGCTATCGAACTTCATCCCCGACGGCGAACGCATCATCACCATCGAGGACGCCGCCGAGTTGCGCCTCGCCCACGCCAACCTGATCAGCCTGGAGGCCCGCCCACCCAACGCCGAAGGCCGCGGCCAGGTGGCCATCCGCGACCTCGTCAAGAACGCGCTGCGCATGCGTCCCGACCGCATCGTGGTCGGCGAGTGCCGTGGGGGCGAGGCGCTGGACATGCTGCAAGCCATGAACACCGGGCACGACGGCTCGCTCACCACCCTGCACGCCAACAGCCCGCGCGACGCCCTCGCCCGCCTCGAAACCCTGGTGCTGATGGCCGGCATGGATCTGCCGCTGTCAGCCATCCGCGAACAGATCGCCTCGGCGATCGACATCGTCGTGCAGCAGGCGCGCCTGCCCGACGGCCGGCGCGTAGTCACCGGCATCGTCGAAGTCGCCGGCACCGAATCGGGGCGCATCCAGATCCAGGAGCTCTTCCGCTACGACCAGCTTGGACGCGACGGCGACGGGCGCGTACAGGGCCGCTTCTGCGCCTGCAATGCAGTGCCGGCCTTCTACGAGACGCTGGCCGGCGCCGGAGCTGCACTCGACCTGGCGCTCTTCGACGGACCGCGCGACGCATGAAGCTCGACCTCGTCCTGCTCATCGTCGCCCTCACCGTGGCCTTGCTCGTATGGGCACTGGCCGATCTGGTCCCACGCTTGCTGCATGCCTGGCGCAACCGCTTCACCCGCGAGACCGGCTTTCACCTGCGCGAGCTATTCCTGTTCATCGATCCGGCCCGGCTCTATGCGCTCAACCTGGCCCTCACCGTACTCGCCGCAGGCGCGGCCTGGCTGGCCAGCGGCAGCCTCGCGCTGGCCTTCATCGTCGCCCTGCTGCTCGCGATCTCGCCCGGCGCGATCTTTCGCTGGCTGCGCACGCGCCGGCTCGAACGCATCGAGCAACAACTGCCCGATGCCCTGCAGATGCTGGCCGGCACCGCACGCGCGGGCCTGTCGCTGCCGGCAGCGATCCGCCAGGTCGGCAGCGAGCTGGCGCCACCGCTGCAGCAGGAACTGCTGTTGCTGCAGCACGAACAACGCTTGGGCGTCAGCCTGGACGATGCACTCGAGAACCTCGCCCTGCGGGTGCCTGCACAGCCGGTAAAGCTCATGGTGTCGGCCATGCGCATCGCCTCGGAGACCGGCGGAGGCCTGGCCGAGACACTCGAACGTACCGCCACCACGCTGCGCAGCCAGCATGCCATGGAGCTCAAGATCCGCGCCCTCACGGCCCAGGGCAAGCTGCAGGCCTGGGTCGTGGGGCTGTTGCCGGTGTTCCTGCTCTGGGTGCTCACCCGCATGGAGCCGGAGGCCATGGCCTTGCTGTGGACGACGCGCATGGGCTGGGCCGTGCTGGCCGTGGTGCTGGTCATGGAGCTCACCGGCGTGCTGCTCATCCGTCGCATCGTGAGCATCGACATATGAGTCCGTCTGCAACGCCCCTGTTGTCCGCGTTCGAGCCGCGCTGGGTCGTGGGTGGCCTGGCATTCGCCATGGGCCTGTCAGTGGCGCTCGTCGCCTGGCTGCTGTCGCGCGCCGCCGCGGCCGTGCCACGCCAGGACAGGCTGTGGCTCGATGCGCCTCCGCCGGCCTACCGCATCGTCTGGTGGCCGATCCAGTGGGTAGCGCACTATCTGCGCGCGCTACTGCCCGAGCGCCAGCAGCAGGCCTGCCTGGGCCAGCTGCGCCTGGCCGGCCTGGACTACGCGCTCGACCCCGCGCAGTTCATGGCCGGACGCGTCATCTGGGGGCTGCTGTGCGCAGGGTTCGGCGGCTGGCTCGCCGGCGGCTTTGCACTCGCACCGCAGTGGCCGGCACTGGCCGGGCTCGCGCTCGGCACCTTCTTCCCACTCGCCTGGCTGCGCGACCGCATCCAGAGCCGCCGCCGGCAGACCTTCAAGGGTCTGCCCTTCATGCTCGATCTCATCACGCTGTGCGTCGAGTCCGGGCTCAACCTCAACAGTGCCATCGCGCAGGCCGTCGCCAAGGGGCCCGCCGGGCCGCTGCGCGATGAGTTTGCCCGCCTGCTGCGCGACGTGCGCGCCGGCAAGGCGCGCAGCGAAGCCTTGCGCGAGCTCGCCAGCCGCCTCGACCTGCCCGCGGTGTCCAACTTCGTCACCACCTTGATCCAGGCCGAGGCCACCGGCATGAGCCTGGGCCCCATCCTGCGCGCCCAGGCCGAACAACGCCGCACCGAACGCTTCGCGCAAGCCGAAAAATTGGCCATGCAGGCCCCCGTGAAGCTGCTCTTCCCGCTGCTGTTCTTCATCTTCCCCTGCGTGTTCGCGATCCTGATGTTTCCGATCGTGATGAAGTTCATCGGGGCCGGGCTTTGAGCGTCGAGCCGCTGAACATCCGCCGCGCCGAGCACTTCCTTGCGCGCCTGCGCGGCCTCCTCGGCACCGCCGCCCTGGCGCCTGGCCATGCCTTGCTCATCACCCCCTGCGCTGCGGTCCACACCGCATTCATGCGCTACCCGATCGACGTGGTTTTCATCGACGCCGACGAGCGCATCGCCAAAGTGGTCGAGGCGCTACCCCCTTGGCGTGCCACTGCCTGCGCCAGCGCCCGCCACACGCTCGAATTGGGCGCAGGCGAGGCGCGCCGGCTGGGGCTCGTCGCGGGCATGCGCCTCGACCTCGCCGCGGGCGCACGGCCTGGACTCGCCGCGCCCCACGGCAGGCGCGAGCGCGGCGCCACCCTGGTGGAGTTCGTCGTCGTCGGCCCGCTGCTGCTCTTCATCCTGCTCGTGCTCATGCAATACGCGCTGCTCTTTCATGCCAAGAGCCAGCTCAACTACGCCACCTTCGAGGCCGCACGCGCAGGCACCGTCGACAGCGCCCGCCCCGCGGCCATACGGACCGCCTTCGATCGTGCCATGACGGGCTACCACGGCGGCGGCACCACTACTGACGAGCTCGCTGCGTCGCGCGCCCGCGCGCTGGCCGAATCGCCCTTCGCCCGCATCGAGATCCTCTCGCCGACCAAGGAGAGCTTCGACGACTACCACAGCCCCGCCCTGGCCACGCGCCTGGGCCTGTCCGCGCGCGTCATCCCCAACACCCACATCGCCCACCTCGAGTGTCCGACCGACCGCCCCAGTTGCAGCCGCAACCCTGCCACCAACGCCAGCGGCCAGAGCCTGCACGACGCCAACCTGCTCAAGCTGCGCATCACCTACGGCATCCCGGTCCGCAAGCAGATCCCGCTCGCGGGCCCCTTCATGGCCCGTGCCAGCGCACTGCTCGACCCCGCCGACCGCGACACCTTCCGCACCAGCCTCCTCGCCCAGGGCCGCATCCCGGTCGTCGCCCACACCGTCATGCGCATGCAATCGCCCGCCATCGAGGCCGGCAACGCCTCCATCCCCGGTCCGGGCAATGCCGGCAAACCCTCCGACCCCGGGCCACCGCCAGACGGACCGACGCTGCCCCTGTGCCCGGTGACGGACCCGGCGTGCACCAGCGTGCCGCCACCTGAAGCCGAGCCGGATGAGGATCCCGACGAGGAGCCGCTTCCGGACGACTGCAACCCGCTGACCGACCCGGGCTGTGGATCACCTCCCTCTTGCGAGGCCCCCTCGGACTGGCTGCGAAGCAGGCCTGCACCCGCTCAGACACCATGACGACGCATCAACACGAATGAATCGCGCCCTCAAGCCCGCCTCCCCTGCCCACGTACGCAACGCAGTCGCCCGTGCCCTGCTGGCGCTACTGCTGGCGATGCCCCTGATCAGCGGTGCGCAACTGTCTACGAACGGTGGTGGCTCGTCCTTGCCCCAATCGCGCCCGAGCGATACGAGCTGCACCCCCTCCGATGGCGGAAACCCTGGCGGCGCGCAGGCATGCGCTGAAGCGGCCCCCGCCAGCCAGGACGAACCGGACGGCGTCGGACGGGCTGCCGGCAACCCGATCGACGTCATCACCGGCAACAAGTACCAGAACGAGACCGACCTGCCCGCGCTACCCGGCCCCCTCGGTCTCGAGATCGTGCGCCACTACAACAGCGCTCAGGCCGGCACAGACTCGCAGCTCGGGCTGCTCGGTCGCGGCTGGCGGCTGTCGTACGAGACCGACCTCCACGCCAATGGCGACCAGTTGCTCATCATCCAGGCCGACGGCAAGCACCTGAGCTTTACCGCAACGGACGCGGGCGGGCGCCGGTACTCCCACGCCGACCCGGCGCGCGGGACGGTCATTGCCCTGCGCTCCCCACAATCCCCGAACAGGCAAGGCCATCGCTGGACCTGGCCAGACGGTCGCGAGCTCGACTTCGATGCGCGCGGCAAGCTCGTGCAGATCCGTCTGCCAAGCGGCGAATTCCTCAGTCTCACACGCGGTCTCGACGGCGAACTGATGAAAGTCACCGACCCGCAGGGACGCAGCCTGAACTTCGAGTACGCCCCACGCAGGAGCCGCGGCTTCCGTGGCGTCGTGGCCATCACCAGCCCGCTCGGGCGCTTTACCTATTCGCACCAGAACGAGCGCACCCTGCCAGGCCTGAGCAACCTGGTCGCCGCGACGCTGCCCGACGGCACAACCCGGCGCTATCACTACGGCGCCGACATCGGCGAGTCCGCACCCGGGTGGCCCCACCATCTCACAGGGATCACCGTCGTCGGCAAGCGCCCTGATGGCACCGCCGCCGACGCCCAACGCCTGTCGACCTATGCCTACGACGCTGCCGGCCGCGCGGTAATGAGCGTGCGCGGCACCCCGCGACAGCGCGACGCGTCAGGCCAACTGCTGCGTGGCAGCGGAATCGAACAGGTGGACCTGCGCTTCAGCGCCCCGGACCGCACCGAACTCACCAACAGCCTGGGCGAGACCACCCGCTACCGCCACACGCGCATCAACGGCGAACCGCGCCTGCTCGAAGCCATCGGCCCAGGCTGCGCGCGCTGTGGCGAGACGAACGTACGCTACGCATACGACCGCTACGGCGCCCTGACCGAGATCACCCGCCTCGATCCGGGCGCCCGCCCGCTTGCCTCCACGAGGATCGAGCGCGATGCACTGGGCCGCGTTCTCCGAGAGAGCCATATCGCCTACGCCGGCGGCAAGCCCTTGCCTGCGCGGCTGCTCGCCCGCTACGCGTACACCGACGCGAACCCCCGCCCGGTGCTCATCGCACGGCCCAGCGTCATACCCGGCAAGGAACACCAGATCCGCTTCACCTACAACGACCACGGCCAGCGGATCGAAGTGACCGAGTCCGGCTTCAGCCCACTGGACGCCGCCGGCGAGCCCGCTGCCTCCGCCGAGGCGGCCACGCCGATCAGCCGCACCACCACCTACGCCTACACCGCGGTCAACGGCCGCAGCCTGCTCGCCCAGATCGACGGGCCGCTGCCCAATGGGCCCAATGGAGATCCAGGTGATTCGGATGTCACACGCCTCGACTGGGATACTCACGGTAGCTTCGTGATCAGGCTCACGCAGCCCGGCGGGCTGCAAAGCGCGCTGCAGCATCACCCCCAGACCGGATTGCTGCGACGTGTGGTCAATGACGAGGGCTTCGAGACCACATTCACCTACAACGCACGCCAGCAAATCACGAGCGTACGCAGCCGGGGGCCGGGCTGGTCAATACCCCTCGAGCAGCGAATCCACTATGACGAACTCGGCAACCCGACCGAGGAAGCGCACCTCGGCCAAGCTGCCGCGAGCTGGCGCCGGCAGTGGGACACCCAGGGCCGCCTGCTGTGGCATGCCAGCGCCCTCGGAGTGCTGAGCAGCTACACCTACGACACCGAAAGCCGCCTGACCGAGCACACGCTCCAGAGCGCGAGCCTCACGCAGTCACGGCACCGTCGCTACGACGACCGGGGCCGGCTCGCACACGCCTGGGACAACGCCGGGCGCAGCTTGAAATGGCGCTACGACGAGCACGGACAACTCGAACGCGTGATCGACGCCCTCGGGTTCGAACACGCGGTGCCGGCGCGCATATCCCCACTTCCGCATGAGCTCGCCCAGGCCACCCAGGTGCAAGCGCTGCGCGACGACTTCGGCCGCCAGGTATGGCGGCGCAGCCCCGACACCGGGACCGTGCTGCGCGAGCTCGACGCCGCCGATCGCATCGCCGCGATGCGTGATGCGCGCGGCAACCTCGCCCGCTACGAATACGACCCGCAAGGCCGCATCCTGCGCCAGGTCATCACCGACGCTGCGTCGAACAAGGAGGAAACGACCCACTGGCGCTACGCCGGCAGGCGTCTGATCGAACTTGTTCATCCCACTCAGAGCGAACGCTACGAATACGACGCGCGTGGCCTGCGCAGCGCGCGCATCGTGCGACTCGCCACCGAACAGGGCGAGCTGACCTCAGTCACCCGCTACGAGCACGACGAGGTCGGCCGGCTCGTCGCCACCACCCTGCCCGACGGCAGCCGCCTGCGCTACGAGCGCAACGGCCAGGGCCAGGTCGTCGCACTCATGCTTGGCAGCGTCCAGACGCCGTGGCTGCGCCAGCTCGAACGCGAGCAACTCATCGCGAGCGACTTCGAGCGCGACCTCGCGGGCCTGCGCGCTCACTCCGCCGGCAACGGTATCCAGACCCTCTACCAGCGCAGCCGCGAAGGCGTACTGGCACGGGTGGTACATCGCCACCGCACACCCGAGCAGGTGCGCCTGGCCGGTTACCCGTCGGATCCCGTGCAGCTTGGGCTCAGCCGACAGGAGGTAATCGAAAGGCTGCTCGGCATTGCACCCGCCCGCGCTCAATCCCCGAACGGCACGCAAAGTCACGCATCCATGGCGGCAAACTCCTCCGCCAAGGCAAACCCCGATGCGGCCCTCTTGCCGGGCGCCCTGGGCCTTCCCGAAGATCCCTCGGCACTGCTGGACCACCGCTACGTCTGGGACGCGCGCGGCAACCTGCTGCATAGCCGCCAGCAGGCAGCCCACGCCGGTGCGCAGCCCACCTGGCATAGCCACGCCTACGACCGGCACAACCAGCTGTTGGTCTCGGTCGAGTGGCACGCGCAAGACAAGGCGCTGGCCGAACAGGCCGTGTGGCGCTACGCATACGACCCGACCCAGCGCCGCGTGCTCAGCCAGCAGGACGTCGGCTCACAAGCCGAGCTGCGCGCAGGCACGCGCCGTAGCGCCTTCGAGCCCGGCAGCCACCGACGCATCGATGCGGACCGCCCCCCCGCCCGCTACAGCGCCAGCGGCCAACCCGAGCAACTGGGCAGCCGCGAATACGACTGGGACGCCCGCGGCCGCCTGGTCGAGGTACGCGAGCACGGCAAGACGCTGGCACGCTACGGTTACGACCACCGTGGCCTGCGCAACGTCAAGCATGCAAACGGCCAGACCCGCTACACCCTCTACGACGAAGCGCGCCAGCCGCTGGCCGAGTTCGACGCCCACGGGCGCATCCTGCGCCAGTACGTGTGGCTGGCCGATCTGCCCGTGGCCGTCATCGACCGGCCCCAAGGCGCCGCGCCGACGCCGGCTGCGCAAGGCACCGCAGCCCGCATCATCGGCGACCTGATACGCCTCGTTCAAAGCTGGCTCGCCGGCTCCAAAGGCATCGTCTGGCTGCACGGCAACCACCTCGGCGCGCCGGAACTCGCCACCGACACTCAAGGCCAAGTGCTGTGGCGTGCGCACTACGCGCCCTTCGGGGCGGCCAACGTCCACTCGGGCGGCTTCACTCTCAATCTGCGCCTGCCCGGCCAGTACCTTGATGCCGAGACCGGGCTGCACTACAACCGCGCACGCTACTACGACCCGGAACAAGGCCAGTACCTCAGCCCCGATCCACTCGGCACCCCGGACGGGCCCAACCCCTACGCCTACGTCGCGTACAACCCGCTCCGGTTCATCGATCCGGACGGGCTCATCCTGTTTGCGTTCGATGGCACGGGCAACAGCGACGACCGCAACGATCCGGCAATGGGGGGCGACGGGTTCACGAATGTGGTCCATTTCCGGAACGCCTACGATAACGGCAGAGCCCGCTACGTCAGCGGCGTCGGCACGGTGCATCGAGACGACAAGCACGGCCACATCCGACCGGAAGATTACGCGACACACACCCTGCTCTGGTGGCTCACGCCCGGGGACCCCGTCTACGTCAACGACATGGGCGGCAACTACTCGGGACCGGCTCGCATCGATCGGATGATGCTGTACATACGGGACGAGGCTGCCGCGTTTGACAAGAACAAGGTCATGGACATCGACATCGTGGGCTTTAGCCGCGGCGCGGCTCAGGCACGCGATTTCGCAAACCGCATCGTGGCCGGCTCGGTGGTGCTCAATGGCAAGACTTACTATAAGTACACCACCGAGGATGGCAAGCCGGGCTGCCAGTGGGTCAACTTCCGCTTCATGGGCCTCTTCGACACCGTGCTCTCCACCAACTTCAGCGGCACGGGTTACAACCTCGGCATACCAGGCGAGTTCGCCTACGTCGCGCAAGCGGTGGCGCTCAATGAGCACCGCTCGGGGGCGATCGGGGAGTACTCGCTTCGCAATCCCAAGCCGCACAGCATGCACTGGGGCGGATTCCCGCTGCAATCGATCGGGGCGAGCAGCACCGCCCAGGGTCAGATCCGTATCGAGCGCGGCTTCATCGGCGCGCACGCGGACATAGGCGGCGGCTACCCGGACGACGAACAGGGACTGTCGCGAGTTGCGCTGAACTGGATGGTGCAGCAGGCAAAGAATGCAGGCGTGACCATGAAGGATGTACCACCGATTCCGATGAACGCCGTCGTGCTGCACGACCAAAGCAACGTCATCCGTGTGGGCGACCCGCGGGTCCTGGTTCCCAAGGAGGTAACCCACGGCGACATCCCCTGGATCGACTACGTCTTCACCGAGGACCGCGAGGTCCGCGGTGCCACCTCGGGTGGCAGCCAGCGCACCATGGGCTTCGACAACGGCGGCATGGTCCATGCCGACACGCTGAGTTACATCACCTGGCTGCCGCGCGAGGTCGAACAGCTGGGCAAGGGCACGGCGCTCGACCCGCGCAAGCTCGGCAACGTCACCGGCACGGTGGACATGCAGGGCTACCTGGAGTGGCTGCGTGATCCCAGTAACGGATATGGATTGTAAGGAGATACAGCGAGATGAACTTGACGAGACGACGCCTTGTGCTGGGTTCGGCCGCTTGCGTGCTGCTGAGCGGCTGCCGCAGCTCGCCGCCGCCGGCCCCCAAGCCGACAACCCCCGAGCAGGCGCGCTACCTGGAGAGCCGCGAACGCATGCTCAAGAGGTTCGGTCGCCCGGGCTTCGAGCTGGTGGTCGATGCGATGGACGGGCAGGAGTTTCTCGGTGTCGAGTTCTTTCCGGAGGATGCGAAGTACCCGTTTTACCAAAAGGGGGGGCAACGGTTACAAACACAAACCAAGATGGTGCTCTCGCAGCCAGTGCCCGAACGGGTGCGCGTCGTGTGGCGGGACTCCAGCAAGTTCGTACCCGACGGTCGAGCGCTCTACGCCGGCAACATCATCGGCGACGAGATCTTCGAGGTCGGCTCGCGCATTCCACAGGCACTGATCGACGAGCTCAAGCGCGACCCGCGCGGCAACCTCCGACTGAAGTTCCGCATGAGCGAACAGGGCACGCTGCTCGGCTGGGACATCGAGCGCAGGCCGGGGTTTGACCCGAAGAAGCGCGATGAGTATGGCGAGGCCGTGTATGTCGCGCCCGTGCACTCGTTCGCAGGAGGTGATTTCCGCGAAGCCAAAATACTCGACGGAAAACCTGTACGCAAAGGCTGGTACCTCGACAAGCGCACCGGCAGGAAGATCGAGACCGACTACTGAACAATGCCAGTACCGTCTCTGCTGGTGCAGACACTCAAGACACCATTCGCTAACAAGCCGCTACATGCCCTCTGGAGCAATCGAGTTCGAAAGACTCAATTCCAAGCATGAACTGCTTCGCGATCAGCGTCGACGCTCCTCAGAACGCGTGCTGCCAATTCGCCGCCAGCCATGCGTTCGACTTTTCGCCCTTGGTGGTGGCGTTGAGCATGAGTGATGCGCGGCCACCGGCCAGCTTACCTTCCACCCCCACGCCAAGGCGCAGCCAGTTCCGGTCGTTCCTCCGTCCATCGAGGCCAAAGTCCGACAGACCGATCACCTGACCCGAGCTGCGCGGGCCGTTTTTCTCGAAGCGGTGCGCAGCTTCGAGCATCCCGATGAGATTCAAGCCGTTCCCCAGTAGTTTGGCCGCATTCACGCCGAGGCGCAGTTCGGTCGCCTTTTCCTTGCGGCTGTCGAAGCGCGCTGGAAAGCCGCCGCTGGTTTCGGTGTAGGCGGCGAGCCTTGCCTTGGCATGGCTCAGATCGACGTAGGGCAATACATCGGCATTGGCGACATGCCAAGCCTGGTCCCATTCGAGGCGCGCGCGCAGGCCCCAGGTGTTCACATTTGGCGTGCCTCGTGAGTAATCCTGCGCCCCAGCGTTGAGATAGCCGCGCCTCATGTCCGCCTCACCCCGATGCACATACGCGCCGACGGCTCCCCACAGATTGCCCGAGACCGGGATCAGCGCCTGGGCCAGCACGTAGGTACCGGCGGTCTTCGTCCGGCCGTTGTGCGCCTGATCCTGCTTTGCCCAGGTCTGGCCGAGCGAAACATTGACCTGCGCTGCGCCGAAATTCTTGCCGAAACCGACTTCAGCAAGGCCGAGATCTCCGGAACGGGCGCCGTGGCCGTCCCGCCCCCAGTCGCCAGCCAGCCAAAAGGCGCGCTGCCCCTCATCCACGCGGCGCGACAACGGACGGCTGTGGGCACCGTTGAGTACCGTGACGGCGGCGGAAAGCGCCATCCCGCTGCCCACCGACGTGTCGGCGAGACTTTGCTGCAGATCTTGCAGTGTAATCAGGCCGCCACCGTTGCCGCCATTACCACCATTACCACCACTGCCACTGTCGGCCACGCGGGCGATGAAGGCTTGGCCGCTCGCAAGCACGCCGACCACCACGCTGCCGTCGACGTTCGTCGCATTCGCCACTCGAGTGATATCCACAGGCACAGCCACCCCGGCGTCGCGCAGCCAGTCTTCCACCGACTGCATGCTGGCGTCCTGCGTCCAGCGGAAGGCTCGCTGGCTCCCGCCGGCCGTCAAGGCCCAGCCCACCACCACGGCACCGTCGCCGGAGACGCCATGGGCATTCGCCTCCGCTCCCCCCAGGGTCCCCAGATCCACCATCCCGATGTCCTGCGTCCAGCGGAAGGCATGCACGTTTTCTCTCACGCCGAGCTCGTAGTCAAGCTCCCCCTCCTCTATCACTCTGCCTGCATCGAAGGCCCCGCCCACGACCACAGCGCCATCGGCGGAGACGCCGTTGGCCTGCGAATGCGTCCTGCCCGTGATGCCCCCCAGATTTACCATGCCCGTGTTCTGCGTCCAGCGGAATGCGCGCCAAGCCTCATTGCCGGCCGTAAGGGAGCCACCCACCACCACCGCGCCGTCGGCCGAGACGCCTTCGGAAACCGACCAGAGCCCGCCCAGTGTGCCCAGATCTTCCATGCCGCCGTCTTGCGTCCAGCGAAACGCGCGATGCTGCACGTCGCTCTTATCGGCCCAACCCACCACCACCGTTCCGTCTGGACTAATGGCATGGGCATACGCATTCGCCCCACCCAAGGTGCCCAGATCCACCATGCCCGAGTCCCGTGTCCAACGGAACGCGCGCCAAGCCTCGTCGTTGGTCGTATCCGACCCGCCCACAACCACCGCCCCGTCGGCAGAGACACCGTGTGCTTCCGAATGCGTCCCGCCCAAGGTACCGAGGTTGATCATGCCGCTATCCTGCGTCCAGAGGAAGGCCCGATCGGCCTGGTCACCGGCCATGATGGTGCTTGCGCCCACCACCACGGCGCCGTCGAGGCTGACGCTGGTGGCGCCCGAATTCGTCCCACCCAGGGCGCCGAGGTTGGTGATACCGGCCTGTGCCTGCGCCACAGCGGGAAAGAACAGCGGCAGGGCGGCCAGGGCAAATGCGAGGGGCCTGAGGCGGAAGGCAGAGCGAGGATGGAAGGATGCGTTGGTGGTTTCGTGGTGCATGATCTTCTTTCCCAAAAAGTTGGCGCCAACGGCAACAGAGACGCGCAAAATGTCTTCGGCATATGTTTTTTGAATATGCATTATGACACAGCAAAACCATCCTGCAGTAACCGTTCACTGAGCGACGTTCTTTCCCCGACCCCTCCGCGCGGAACAATCCCTCCCACGGACGAGCACCTATCGCGCGGCTGATGCTGTTCACCGACGGCGCCGCCCGGACACACGTCTTTTGCACAAACAAAGCGAACGGCCAGGCGACTCACGCGTGCAGTCACACCCCGCGGCTCGCGCCGCGCCTACCGCCGTTCACTCAAGCCCAAATGCCGGCAAGCTAAGCGCGGAGCCGGTGGCTTGACTGTTGCGGTCCAACCGCTGGAATCGAGATCCACCTTAGAGTCGAGCTTCTGAGGCACACAGGCGCGGGGCGCTTACCGGCGCCCCATCTCCTGCAACTGCACCATCAGCTCCGCCAGCCGGCGCCGCAGGCGGCTGCGCTCCGCGCCTTCGTCCAGTTCGGCGATACGCCGCCGCAGGTCGGCCAGTTCCTTGCGCAGTGCGAGTTCAGGCGGGGCGAAGCCGGCATTGCGCAGCACCTTGTTGGCCATGCGCTGCTCGGGCGAGACGAAGAGCTCGTCGTCGAACGCCAGCGGCCTGCCCGCGCCGGGCAGGTTGTCGAAGGCGCCGTTGCGCCCGGCTTCGAGGATGCGCTGCTCGGCGAGGATGTCGAAGAGCGAAGCCATGGCGGGTCGCGTCGGATGCGTCGTACCGATCAGCCCCTGCCGCCGCGGGTCGACACCAGCACGCCGCCCAGGATGAGCGCAAAAGCAAGGCCGTGGTAAAGCTTGGGCCATTCGCCAATGACCGCAGCAGACAGGATTGCGGCGAAGAGTGGGGTGAAGTTGTAGAAGATTGCAGCCGTGGCCGGCCCGGCCTCTGCCACCGCCGCACCCCAGAAGCGATAGGCCAGGATGGACGGGCCAATGGCGACATAGAGGATGGCTGCCACCAGGCCCCAGGACCACTGGGTGGGTCCGGCCGGGATCAGCACATCGCCCGCGGCGGCCGCGGCAACGGCCCACAGCACCCCGAACACGCATTGGGCGACGAGAAATTCGGCCCAGTTCCAGGCCGGGCGCTGGTCGCCGCGCATGTGCGCCGGCGGGCGGGCCAGCATCCAGCTGTAGGCCGTCCACCCGATCATGGCGAGCAGCATTAGCAGGTCGCCCTCGACAAACTCGATGCGCGCAAGCGCCCCAAGGTCGCCGCGCGACAGCACCAGGGCGACGCCGACGAGCGACATCATGGCGCCGAACACCTGCACCGGGCGCGGGACGACACGGTAGAACACCAGGCCGATGAGCATCATCCACACCGGCGCGCTGGAGGCGATGAGCGTGACGTTGAGCGGGGTGCTGGTCCGTAGCGCCATGTACTGCAGCGCGTTGTACGCCCCTACCCCGATCAGCCCGAGTACCGCGAGGTGGGCCCAGCGGACGCGGATCTGCGCGCGCGCCTCGGCGGTGGCGACTGCTCGCCAGCCGAGTGGCAGCAGGATCAGGAAGGCCACCACCCAGCGCAGCGCGTTGAGCCACAGCGGTGCGATGCTGTCGATGGCAATGCGACCGACCACGGCGTTGGTCGCCCACAGGATGGGCGGCAGGAGCAGGAAGGCGACGAGTCTGGGGGTGAGCTGCATGGGGAGAGGTCCGATTATTGTTGTGCGCTGCGCGGGCGGACGGTCTTGCCGCCGTCCTGCCTGCCCTATGCGGGCGTGGCCGGCCAGTCGGCCGGTGCAAGGGCGAACTTATACGCGAACGCGCTCCACGAATCACCCCTGCGCAAGGCGTCGATGAAACCCTCGCGGTCGGTCACCCAGCTGCCGCCCACCACGTCGACCCCGCGCGCGAACAAGGGGCCGGGCAGGCACCCCGCGCTCGGCCCGATGAGGGCGACGCGGCTGGCCTTGCGGCAGTGGGCCAGCATGGCATCGACCGTGTGGTTGAGCAGGATGGTACTGGTCGACAGCACCTTGTTGCAGCTTGCGAGCGCGGCCGGATCCAGGGTGACGCGGTAAGCGTCGTAGCTTCCGGCGTAGTCCGGGTTGAGTTCGACGACGGTGAGCCGTGCCCCGGCGGCGGTGACCTGCTTGAGCAGCGGCGAAAACAGCCCGACCATGCCGACGTGGTCACCTGGCTGCGGCGCAATGCCACCGATCGAATCGGCTGCGCGCGGCGGCGCAAAGCCCATCCGCGCCATCACCGTGCGCGACAGCGCATTCGCCGCGGCAAAGCCCAGCGTACGGCGCAACTGCCGGCGCGCAGCCTCGGCGCGACCGGCAGCACCGTCCGAAGCAGCGTACTCGCGCGCAAGCGCAAGTGCATCCATGCCGACGATGCTGTGTGGATCGTCGGCGGCAGCCAGCCGCGTCAAGGCGCCATCGAGCAGCACATAGGTAATGCCGAGCGCGCCGTCGTCGAGTTCGAGTGCGCAGAACTCTCCATTCTTGGACGCTGCGGCCGCCGCCGGCGGCAGATGCAGGGCCTTTACCCGCGGCACGGGCTTGCCGGCAGTTGCGCGTTCGAGATCGGCAATGAGGTCGGCAGCGAAACTCATGGGTCGGTCCTTGTCGGTGGCATTGGATGTGCAGAGTTGGTCTCGGCCGCGCCCGCAGCGCTCGACCGCCCCGCGCGCACGGCCGCCGCAGCGGCTTCCGGGCTGACGGTACGGCTCCGGTTCTCGGGGTTGCGCAAGGCGCCTGGGAAGTAGCTCGCGGTCAGGCTCTTGGAGTGCACTGGCGAACCACCCGCCTCGGCACCCTCGCCACGCGTCGGCTGGCCCTCACCGGCCTGGCCGTAGCGGCGCCAGTCGCGCACCCAGTGGATGTCGTCGGCGAGTTCGAGCAAGCCGATCGTTTCGCGGTCGCCGATGAGGATGCCTTGCACCCGCAGGCCCTGGTCGCGCCGCACTGCATGCAGACGGTCGGCGAGCGCCGGCGTGGCGCCGAATTCACCATCGGATGCAATCAGCAGGTCGGCAAGCTGCCACTCGGCCTCCTCCAGGCGGGCAATCGCACGTTCGAGCGGCGCGCAGATGTCTGTCCCGCCGCCAAAGCTCTGGCCCAGGAAGCGCGCGAGCTTGGCAACACCGGCGGCGTCGACGCCAAGCACCATCTCCACCACCTCGTCCGGGCCGCCGAAGGCAAACACATGGCAAGCGCGGTGCTGGGCATGGGCACAGCGCACCGCCTCCAGCACCACCGCCTTGGCGACGGCCTCGGCACCGCCCTGCATCGAACCCGAGGTGTCGACACAGATCAGCATCGGCCCCATCTCCAGCCGGCGCGCCGTCGCCGGCTGCAGGCTGGGACGCAGCACCGGCGCCGGGCGCTGGCATTCCTCCTGCAGGTGGTCGTCATCCTCGTAGCACAGCAGGCTGCGCTCGGCATGGCGGGCATGCCAGATCAAGCGCAGCTGCGGGTGGCCTAGCAGCATTGCCTCGGACGGCAGCATGCGGGCGATGCGCCCCGCGCGATGCACGCCGCGCGTTTCGCCCGGCAGCTCGGGCACGCGCAGCCGGCGCGCGCTGGTGCACAGCACGCTGGCGGGCTCGACCACCTCCTGCAAAGCCCGGCTCGAGGCGGACGCATCGTCCACCTGGCGCGCCCGGCCCAGGCTGCGGATGATGCGGGCAAGCGCCGGCAAACGCTCGATGAGCCGGCGGATGCGCACCACCTCGCGCCACTCGCTGCTGCGCAGCAGGCCGCGCAAGGCGTCCCAACGCGTGTTCTTGAGCAGATCCCCCAGGTCGCCGAATGCCGCAATGAGCTCTTCCATGTCGCCGCAGCGCTCGGTCCAGTCCGCACTGAAAGCCGCGAGCGCCATCGCCTGCGCGTCTGCGGCGCTGGCGCCACGGTCGCGGTAGTCCACAACCAGGTCGAGATGGAACAACAGACTCTGCAACACCGTATCGGTGACGTCCTCGCGCGCCCGGCAGTAAGCCGCCAGCCCGAGGCCGTCCACACACGCCAGCAACGCGGCACGCATGCCCGATGCCGGCCAGCCGCCCGCCGCGCCCGCATCTGCCGGCACATCGCCGGCCAACAGCGCCTGCCGCCAGGCTTCGAGCGCCTCGAGGCGGCCGACCAGTTCGCCCTGCGCATGCGTCATGCCGCCCAGCCACAACGCACGCGGCAGGCGATCGAGCGTTGCCAGCGGCGCCTCGAGCGCTTCGAACAACTGCGGAACGGCTGCCGGCGCGGACACGAAGCCTCTTCAGTCGGGCAGCGGCTCGTGCTCGACCGGCGCCGGCATCGCGCCGGCCTCATCGAGCCGCGGCAAGGCCTCGAAGCCTGCGCGCGCCATACCCGCACGCAACGCCAGGGACTCGATCTGCGCCGCCGTGTGCGCAAGCTGCACCTGTGCCGCGTCGACAAAAGCGGGGTCGGCCCACAACGACTGCGCAGCCCATGCCCGCAGCGCGCCCCGCTGGGCGTCGATCTCGCCCTGGTAGGCCGCGATGCGCAGCAACAGCGCGTCGATCTGCGTGGTGCGCGCCGTCACGTGCAATGCACCGTAGCGGCGCTTGCGCGCGTAGGTCATGCGCAACGCACCCGCCCCACCCTTCGCATCGCCGATCTCCCCGGCAAGGGCGCTGGCCTGCTCGCTGCCCATGCCGCCACCGATTCCACTGCTGAACGCTCCAGCCAGGGTCTCGGCATGGGCAATGGCCGAAAAACGCAACCGCCCAGACTCGTCGTAGTCGAGGTCGTTGGCCTCGCGCTCGGCCTTGAGCTGAGCCTCGAACGCCTCGACCACCCTTGTCAGGCGTGGCGGTGACAGCGCCTCGCGCACACCAAGGCGGCAAGCAAGCCAGTCGGCCACCGCCTGCCGTCCCGCCTCGTCGGCAGCGATACAGCTGGGCAGCAGGCCCAGGTCCCAGGGCGCGACTTCGGCCCTGCCCTCGCTCGCCGCCGCTACGCGCAGCAGGTGGGCGATCTTGACCCAGCGCCGGTCCGACACGTAGTACTGCTGGCCGGCCAGCCAGACCCGCAGTTCGGCAAGCCGGGCGAGCACATCGGCGGGCAAGCGGACCGCAGCGGCAGCCTCACGCAGGGCATCGCACACGGCGGCCGGCAGTCTCAAGTCCTCGGGCACCGCTGGCGGTGCCCCGGCATCGCATGCCGCAAGCGCATTCCGGCCATTGCCGGCGAGCAGACGCGCGAAGCCCTCCGCGCTCACCGGCTCGACCGCCAAGCGGAGCAGGAAGCGGTCGAAAAACGCTTCGCCCACTTCGTCTTCGGGCACATGGTTGGTGGCGCCGACCACGCTGATCAGCGGGCAGCGCACACGCCCGGCACCGTTGTCGAACTCGCGCTCGTTGAGCAGGGTCAGCAGCGCGTTGAGGATGGCGCTGTTCGCCTTGAACACCTCGTCGATGAATGCGACCCCGGCCTCGGGCAAAAAGCCTGCGGTGTGGCGCTCATAGCGGTCTTCTTCGAGCGCGCGGATGGAAAGCGGGCCGAACAGCTCTTCGGGCACGGTGAAGCGCGTGAGCAGGCGCTCGAAGTAGCGCGCATCGCTAAAGGCCAGGTGGATGCGACGTGCGAGTGCGCTCTTGGCCGTACCCGGCGGGCCGATGAGCAAAGTGTGCTCGCCCGCCAGCGCGGCGAGCAGGCTCAGGCGCAGTACGCGTGTGCGCTCCACGAGGCCGACCTCGAGGACTTCGAGCAAGCGGACAAGCCCGTCGCGGTCGAGGGTGGTCGCGTGCATGCGTGCTCAGGCCTGCGGCCCGGTGGCAGTGCCAAAGGCATGCGCCTTGAGCGTATCCAGGTCGACAATGCGCAGCGCCGCCTCGTGGGTCGCCTCCAGTACCACCGGAGGCGCCATGCCGGCGTCGAGCGCCTCCTTCCAGCGCAAGGCGCACAGGCACCAGCGGTCGCCGGGCTTGAGTCCGGCGAATCGATACTCCGGGCGCGGCGTCGACAAGTCGTTGCCCACCCTGCGCGAAAACGCCAGGAAGGCTTCCGTGACGCGTACACAGATGATGTGGCGGCCGAGATCGTCCACCCCCGTCTCGCAGCAACCGGTCCGATAAAAGCCCGTCAGCGGCGCATAGCTGCAGGCGAGCAGCGGCCCGCCCAGAACATTACGTGAAGCGTTCATGCAGGTCCTTCAAGGTGGAGTGCTTGCCATATAT
Source organism: Thauera sp. 27 (assembly GCF_000310125.2). Lineage (NCBI taxonomy): Bacteria > Pseudomonadati > Pseudomonadota > Betaproteobacteria > Rhodocyclales > Zoogloeaceae > Thauera > Thauera sp. 27. The sequence continues at coordinate 15,538 of NZ_AMXB01000001.1, read as the reverse complement.
CACCCACGGAGCAGCGCGGCCGGATCCGGCGCGGCGAATGGACGCTCGCGCCGATACCGACCTGGTCACAACCCCGGACTCACATTGTAGCCCTCGCGGCCGGCTTCAGCAGACGCACCGCCACCTCCAGCCCAAGAACAGAAGAGCAATCATTCCCATCACGGAGTTCACCGACAAGCGATCATTTCTGATACTTTCTGGCCTTTTAAACGATTCGTTGGCGCACAACCATGCCGAATGATTCCGAGTCCAGGCGAGAGTTCATCAGCACTGCCCAAGCGGCGCGCCAGCTGGGTCTCTCTCTCGGCGCCGTGCAGCAGATGGTCGAAAGCGGCACGCTCGCCGGCTGGAAGACGGCCGGAGGCCACCGCCGCATCCGCCAGGACTCTGTGGACGCGTTGCTCGCACGCGCGAAAGCGCCCATGGCCGTGGCGCGAGCAGCAAGCGACAAGCTGCGCGTCCTCGTCGTCGAGGACGACCGCCTGCTCCAGGGCATCTACCGCGAGACCTTCGCGAACTGGGAGATGCCGCTCGAGCTGCACGTGATCGACCACGGCCTCGACGCCCTTGTCGAAGTCGGCCGCGAGCCGCCCGATCTGCTGATTGCCGACCTGCGCATTCCCGGCATCGACGGTTTCGAGATGATCCGCCGCCTGCGCGAGAACCCGTTGTCGAGCGACGTCGCCATCGTCGTGGTGTCGGCACTCAACGCCAAGGAGATCGCCGCCGAAGGTGGCCTCCCGCAGGACGTCACGGTGTATCGGAAACCCATCCCCTTCCACGAACTGCATGGCTACATGCAGGCCCTGATCGCCCAGCGCCGGCGTAGCCGCAACAGCCCCTGAAGCGCACGATGCGACCGTGAGGGAGCCTCCCATGGCCACGCCGACCTGGTTTCGCGACATGAACCTGCGCGCGAAGCTGATCGCCATCTTCGTCGCGATCAAGGTCATTCCCCTGGTGCTGCTCGCGCTGTTCGCCTGGAACGCCGCCAACGAACTCGGCCACATCGTCACCACGCGCGCCGTCAGCATGTCCGACGTCATGCGCGAAACCCAGCAGCGCACCGGCCGCACTGCAATCGACGACGCCATCGACGCGCTCGACGACCGCTCGCGCGAAGCCATCGAAGCCCTCACCACCGGCACGGCGCGTGCCGTGGCCGACTTCCTCTACGAGCGCGACCAGGACCTGCTGCGTGCGGCACGACTCGAGCCCACGGTCGACGGCTACCGCGATTTCCTCGAATCGCACCTGCGCAGGCTCGAAGAGCATGGCCCTTACGAACCCAGCGCCGACGGCATGCGCTGGGTCGAGAGCGCACCGCAGCCGCGCAACACGGCACGCGTGCGCGAACCGCTGCCCGACAACGCCGCCAACTTCCACTACCGCGCACCGGACTCGGACAGCCGCTACCCGCTGCGGCCGCTCTTCCTCGAAGCGAGCTTCGTCGACACCAACGGCCAGGAGCGCATCAAGGTCCTCAGCGACACCGGCGCCACGCTGCTCGATCCAGCCCTGCGCGACATCAGCCGGCGCGAGAACACCTTCGTGCGCGCAGAGGACTACTGGCCTGCCCTGCAAGCGCTCAAGCCCGGCGAGATCTACGTCTCGCGCGTGATCGGCGCCCAGGTCGCAACACACTGGATCGGCGAATACACGCCCGCGGAGGCACTCAAGCGCGGCCTGCCCTTCTCACCGGCCGAATCGGGCTATGCAGGTCTCGAGAACCCGGTCGGCAAGCGCTTCCAGGGCCTGGTGCGCTGGGCCACGCCCGTCGTGCGTGACGGCCGCGTCATCGGCTACGTCACGCTGGCGCTGGACCATGCCCACATCATGGCCTTCACCGACACACCGCGCCCCACGCCCGAGCGCCACGCGCCGATCGCGGACCCCGGCTCGGGCAACTACGCCTTCATGTGGGACCTCGAAGGGCGCAACATCTCGCACGCACGCGACTATTTCATCCATGGCTACGATCCCGCGACCGGCAACCCCGCCACGCCCTGGATCGACACCGAGCTATACGACGAATGGCAGTCCAGCGGCATGCCCTGGCCTGCGTTCTCGGCCACCGTGCCCAGCCACCGGGATCAGCGCCTGACCCGCAAGCCCCACCCGCAATCGACCGCCTCGGGCCTCGTCGGCCTCGACTGCCGCTACCTGAACTTCTCGCCTCAGTGCCAAGGCTGGCACGACATGACCGAGCACGGCGGCTCGGGCTCCTTCGCCATCCACTTCAGCGGCATCAAGAAGCTCACCACGGTCGCCGCCATCCCCTACTACACCGGGCAGTATGCCCTGAGCCCGCGCGGCTTCGGCTACGTGACGATCGGCGCGAACGTCGACGACTTCCACCGCGCCGCCACCGAATCCGAGCGCCGGATCGGCGAGATCATCGCAACGGCCGACCTGCAGAACGTGCGCGAACGCGAAGGGCTGGTGAACAGCATCCGCCAGAGCCTGCGCCAGACCGCCACCGGCCTTACCGTGTCCACCCTGCTCATGGTGCTGGCCGTGGTGATGATCGCGGTGTGGATGGCGAACCTGCTCTCGCGCCGCATCACCGACATCATCGGTGGCATCCACCGCTTCCAGCAAGGCGACCTCGACCATCGCCTCAAGGCCGAGGGCAAGGACGAGATGGCTGAACTCGGCCGCTCCTTCAACAGCCTGGCCGACGCCATGCAGGCCTCGATCCGGCGTATCGAGGAGGCCCGGATCACCGCCGAGCAAGCGAACCGGATGAAGAGCGAGTTCCTCGCCAACATGTCGCACGAACTGCGCACACCGCTCAACGGCATCATCGGCTTCTCGGAACTGCTCAGCCTCGAGGTCGAGGACGAGGCGCACCGCAGCTACGCCAAGACCATTCACCACAGCAGCGAACACCTGCTCGCCGTGCTCAACGACGTCCTCGATCTCGCCAAGGTGGAGGCGAACCGCCTCACCCTGTCGCCCCGCACCTTCGAACTCGGCGCCCTCGTCACCTCGGTCGGCGCGCTGCACCGCGTAAACGCAGAAGCAAAGGGCGTCGCCCTGCTCACCGAGGTGCCCGTGCATCCCTGCTACATCGATGCCGATCCCGTGCGTGTCCGCCAGCTCATCGAAAACCTGCTGTCCAACGCGGTAAAGTTCACCCAATCCGGCCAGATCGAGCTCTGCCTTACCCAGCAGCCCGGCGAGGTCACCGTCACCGTCGCCGATACCGGCTGCGGCATGACCAACGAAGAACTCGAACGCATCTTCGAGCCCTTCTACCAGGGGCAGACCTTCCTCAACCGCAACCACGGCGGCACAGGCCTCGGGCTCACGCTGGTAAAACGGCTGCTCGACCTCATGGGCGGGCGGATCAGCTTCGACTCCAGCCCCGGCGCAGGCTCCACCTTCTCGATCCACATTCCGCGCGCCCAGCCACAAATGGAAAAGGGCGAACAGCCATGAGCACAACACTCGCCTTCATCGTCGATGACAGCCCGGTCAACGTCACCATCGCCAGTGTGCTCCTCAAGCGGCTGGGATGGAAAACCGAAGAATTCTCCAGCGCGATCGACATGCTTGCCCGACTCGAATCGGCGCAGCCGGGCATCATCCTGCTCGACATCTCGATGCCCGACATGGGCGGCGAAGACGCCTGCAGGATCATCCGCCAGCGTGCCGAGTTCAAGGACACGCGCATCGTCGCCTACACCGCGCACGCCCTCGAGGGGGATCACCAGCGCTACCTGGAGGGCGGCTTCAACGACATCCTGATCAAGCCAGTCAGCCTCGCCGCCATCGAAGCCCGTATCGGCCCGCCCACGCCCCGCACCGACAGCTGAGCAATGGCATACGACAAACCCGCGCACTTCGACCCCGAACCGCTGCTGGACGACCTGCGCGGTAACGCCGGCGTGCTCGCCAGCATCCTCGCGGTCTATGGCCCATGGCACGCGGACACCGTCAGCCGCCTGCGGGCAAGCGCAGCCGGCACGGACAGCGATGCCACCCGGCGCCTGGCCCACACCATCTGTGGCGCACTGTCCCAATTCCACGCCCGCCAGGCCGTCGCCCTCGGTCGAGCGCTGGAATCGCACTGCCGCGACAACCCGGCCGGCGCCGCACGCACCGCCGAGTTGATCGACGCGCTCATCATCGAACTGGAAGCCCTCAAGAGCGAAATCGAGGCCTATGTCGAGCACCACAAGACCTGAGCTGTAGCGGCGCGACAACACGCGCCAGCAAAAGCCCCCGCCAAAACCCCTTTCCCTGAGCCAAGCTTGCAGCTATAATGGCCGACTTCCTGGACAGGTGGATGAGTGGTTTAAGTCGCACGCCTGGAAAGCGTGTTTGGGATAATATCCCAACGCGGGTTCGAATCCCGCCCTGTCCGCCAGAACACAGAAAAAGCCCTGCAAATCATAGACTTGCAGGGCTTTTTTGCATTCCAAAGCAGCCTCTCCGAAGCACGACCACAGGGCCACGCGACGGGGTCGGGACAATCTCATTGCCCCCAGGCTGCCCCCCTCACAGCCCCACCGCCTCATCAATAGGCAGCGTTCGCATTCCCTTGGCTGGCACCGGATCGCGACACTTATCCACAAGCCTGCCCACACCTCTATCCCCGACTGCTGGGGACAACACGACACACAGGCGGCGCAGCCCACCTAGTCACTCGCGCCCTTACCGCGCCTGCGCAGCGGCTCCAGCAGGCCGAGCAGATTGTTATGGTCGAGCTCATGCATCAAGGCCAGCAACTGCCCAAGCTCCCCTGCTGGAAAGCCCTGCCGTGCGAACCACGCCAGATAGCCCCCGGGCAGGTCAGCGATGATCCGGCCCTTGTACTTGCCAAAGGGCATCTCACGGGTAAGTAGCAGTTCAAGCAACTCAGGTTTCATCGAGCCTTTACCGTTCGATAACAACACATCCTCGACGCATCTGCCGCCAGACTGTAGCTGGAGCCTGCAGTAGATTCCAAGGGGCGGGCGACGGGTTATCGGCCTCAGCGGTCGTTCAACCGATTACCAGCGAACAGCAGATCCCGAACCCAAAGCGGTCCTAGCGATTTGCCAACTTGACGTCCGAATGCGGTCAGCCAATCGGTTTTTCGCGTACTCACTTGAGTTGCACCGTCTGCATAGCGTTGCGGTTGGCCCGGTGTTTGGCCTAAACGGCGCACTGATTCAAGCACCCTTGATCGCCTTCACCAGATAGACTGGACCAGTATCGTCGTCGCGGCGCGGCCTGCATCGGTCCAGATTCCGCGAAGTAGCCTGCCAATCCTTTATGCTTTCTTTAACCGCCGCCAGTCAGCGGCGAGATACCAAGTAGATGAACGAGATCGACGCCACTTCACGCGACCCGCTCCAGGGCACCCAAGTGATGAGCACTGTTGCCACGGGCGGCGGTGGCGGCATCTTTCAGGCTCGAGTTGGGACCCTCTACCTGGCCAATATGCTAACGGGGTTGCCAACGGCATTTTGCTTGCACGGCGCTCGAGTCGAGGAGCTGCGCTTCGAGGCGCGCTACAAGAACGCCCACACCGATGACATCTACTGTCGACTCACGGACGCGAAGGGCACCTGGCTGCAACTCATCCAGTGCAAGCGAGGACTAAACGCCACGGCGGGCAATGAGGACTTCATTGACGGCTTGCAAGGTGCTTGGCGCGACTTCCTTGGAGTCGAAAAGAGTCCATTCGATCGCGCCTGCGACGTCCTAGTTCTTGCAACCATAGCCCCAGCCACGGCCGCCAACCAAGCGGCGAAGCGGCTGTGTGAACTTGCTCGAGCGTCAGTAGACCTTGCGGACTACCTGCAGAAGGTTGACTCCAGACTCTTCGACAAGAAGCACAAGGCCACCTGGGAAGCATTCAAGACGGTCTCGAAGGAGACATTGACCGACAAGTACTCGGAGGAGCTGGTCTTCCAACTGCTCCGGCGTCTGCGTGTCGACATCCACGACCTCGGCACCGATTCCTCGCAGGAGCTCAGTCTCGTCCAAGCACTCTTGTCTTCAGGGCAGCCAGGAGACTCCGGGCAGGTAGTGTGGGACGGCCTGTTCTCATACGTCCAGGAGCAAGGCATTGCAGTAGGTACTGTGACTCAGTCGACCTGGGCTCAGACGGCCAAGGACGGGTTGCAAGCGGCAGTGAGCCGCTTGAAGTCATCACGCGGGCTAGGTAGCGTTGCCGAACGTTTGACTCAGCGTGCCCTGCTTCAGCTATCCCTTATCGCGACAGCGCTGCCCAACGGCGCCCATATCCCCCGAGGGGAGTGTGCAGGCCGTGTGTTGGCAGCTCTCGACGAACGCCAGCTTGTCATCATCACTGGCGGCCCTGGCGCAGGCAAGTCCGCTGTAGTCTCGGAGCTTGCCCCTCTGCTGCGAGAGTCCGGCCCACTGTTCTTCTTCCGAGGAGATGAACTGGACGTGCCAGCACTGGCGGCAGTTCAGTCGCTCAACGGGCTGCAGGACCCGGTGCTGGGCATTGACACCCTGCTGCGCACGGGAGAACCCACCGTCATCATCGACTCGCTGGAGAAGGCTCTCGAGGCACAGAACCCCGGCGCGCTCGAAGAGCTGCTCGCACTTGTCCTAAAGAACAAGTCCTCGAGGTTGTGCATCACGACACGCTCCTATGCCCTCAATGGCCTGTACACAAACTTTCTCTATAGCTTCTCCAGCCAGGTCGTTGACGTACCGCTCCTGACAGATGCCGAGATCGCCTCCGCAGCCGCTGGCGGTCCGCTGGAGGAGATTGTTGCCAAAGACGCCGGAGTCAAGGAGGTTCTGCGCACGCCGTACTATCTGCAGCTAGCTTTCAAGTACGCCACCGCGGGAACTGCACTACCAAGTGCTTCGGGCAATGACCTTAGGCGAATGCTGTGGACAGAGCGGGTTGCACCCAGCAAGGGCCTTTCGGCCGCCATGCGCACAAGGAGGCAAGCCGCCTTCGACGAAGTCTGCTACCTGCGCACGGAACGCTTCGCACAGTTTGTCGAAGCACCTGCAGACGCAGAAGCGGTTGCGGCGCTACTGCAAGACGGCGTGCTCGCCCAAGATGATGCTGCTCGCGTATCGCCGGCACACGACGTTCTGGAAGACTGGTCACTGTTCTTCAGGGTAGAGCGCGAGGTCCGTTCCGCGGAGCGCGACTGGTCAGCGTTGTTCTCACAGCTCGGATCACATGCAGGTATGCGACGAGCACTGCGCTCGTGGACAGCCCAGAGATCGGCTGAAGGCGACGCTGACGCCTACGCGCTCTTGGAGGCAGCTCTGCGGACCGATTCGCCGATTGCTCAGCTGTGGCGCGATGAGATTGCCATAGGTCTGCTGCGCTCGGAGCGTGTCGAGGACTTGGTCGCAAGGCTTGGAAGCAATGGCACCTTTAGTAGCGTCGCTTTGCTTCAGCGCCTGAGCCACCTACTGAGGGTTGCTTGCAAAGGCCCGACTTCCATCGACTACTCGCACCTAGCAGCCGACCCAGCCAAGAAGGAGCTTGTAGCCCGGGTTGGGATGGCCGCACCGGTAGGCAAGGCATGGGACGTGATGATCGGACTGGTCGCGAGGGCATTCCCATCCCTGCCGCCGCAAGCTCATTCATGGGTTGTCCAGCTCGCTGAGGATGCAGTTGCGCACGATGACGCCTGGTATAAGCCCAGCCAGCGCGTTGCCGACGTCTTCAGCATGGCTGAACACTATTGCTGGCGAGACAACGACACGTGGTACCGAGAGAAGTCAGTTGGCAAGCGGTTCTACGAACTCCTGTGCCGCTGCTCCGGAGCTGGCCCCGCCAAGTTCAAGGTGTTCATCGACGCACTTGTGAAGCGGGTCTCCGAGGACCGAGAAGATCGCGACGTCTATGCAGAGGAGCGCTTGGAGTTCCTTACCAACGTCAAGCACTGCAGGGAGCCCAACTACTTCAACGCAGACTTGGTGCGCACTGCGTTCTGGGCCCTCTACACCGAACCCGGGCCACGAACAGAACATCACTTCGGCATGGACGGCTGGGAGGCAGCAATGGGCCTCAGCCAGAGGGTGACGCATGCGTTTTTCCCTCCGTCCGTGTTGCAAGGCCCCTTCCGTGGGCTCCTGCTCTACTCCTTCGCCGAGAGCGTGCGCTTCGTCGTCGACCTATGCAATCACGCGGCTGCGTGCTTTGCGAAGTCGCATCCCGAGGAGGTCACCTTGCTTCCGCCGGAGCAAAGCCCGAATGGGCGGGCTCACATCCACGACTGGCGGCTTTGGGCAGCCTATCGCGGCCACTCCGTCTCCAGCTACTTGTTGAATTGCGCACTCATGTCGCTAGAGGAAAGGCTACTCATCGAAGCGAAGTCGCAGCCGAACATCATCTCCGACGTCCTTGAGTTCATTCTGGAGATCGGGGAGTCGAGCTTCACTACGGGGTTGGTGGCAGGCGTCCTGATGGCGCATCCGAACCTTGTCACCGAGAAGATGCTGTCGCTCTTCAAGTGCCCCCAGTTCTTCGCCGACGACATAGCCCGTTACGTTGGCGAGGCGAGTTCTCTGGCTATCCACGGCGGCCACGATGGCTTGGACGCCGATAGGCAAAACGAGCGCATCGCCAGCAACAAGCTGCCGCACAGAAAGCAGCACCTAGAGATGCTCGTGCTCCAGTTGCAGATCATCCGCCCCGATCTCCGGGAGAGCATCTTTGCAATCCTCGACAAGTGCATTGAGGATCTCAAAAACGCTCAAGACGTGCCTGACGGATGGCGCATGGGGCTCAAGCGCATGGATGCTCGCGGGATGAAGCTTGGCGAGCCAGTTGATGACGGGAAGTACGTCCCTCTGGAGATCACGAACCTAGAACCCGAGCTCAAGCAAGTAAGCGACGAAGCTCAATCAAGAAGTCAGCTCATGAACCGGCTGGCGGCTGTCCGGCTATGGGTTGGAGCCATAACTCAACCGACTCTCAGCTCGGTCCCGGGAGCTGCAGACCACTTCTCTTCCTCGTCCGAGGTGTACCACGAGTTCCAGCATCTTCTTAGGGAGGTTAAAGGGGAGGACGAGGCCATACTGCTGGGGCTGGATGACGACCTGCCTTGTGCGCTGATTCAGCGCTGGCCGACAGACACATCTGAAGCCCTCCAATGGGCCAAGGACCACCTTCTCGGCGTCACCTCGACGCGCTTGGATAATGACGCTTGGGTTTACCGTAGTCCAATGACGGGTGAGCTGAGAGCCAAGACGCTCGTCCTGCTGGCAAGCGTAGATCCAACCAACCCAAAGCTGCCTGCGTCCCTTGCCAACATCATTACGGAGCCCGTCTGGAAGGTTCGCCGGGCCGGAGCCCTTGCCATCTCCGAGGTTCTGAGGCCCAAGCAGCCGCAACTCGCGGAGAGCCTGACTACGGCGCTGGCACTGTACGCCGAAGCGCTCGATACGACGATTGGATCAGCGCACAGACGCAAGCGTGACTTTGTCGAAGAGGCAAGAGACGCAACCAGTAAGGCGCTGGTGGCAGCCCTCACAGGCGGGAACCTACCACCCAGACCTAGCCCCAAGAGCCTGGCCGCCGTCAAGGAGTGGACGATAGCGCTCGATGCCGCCCGCAGCGAGACGCCAGAGACTTGGAGAGTCCAGACTCTCATGACACTGGTGCGCCTGCTGGCCGACCAAGAAAGCAAGCCGCGAGCCGACCGGTACGACCCGGACTACGTCGACTTCGAAGCGCGCTGGGAAGTGGGCGACCTTCTGGCGGCTGAACTACTGGCTCAGGGGATGGATAAGACCCCTGTCTTTGAAGCCCTCGACTACTGCCTTGAGCATGGCCCGGAGCTCAGCGAAAGGGTACTGGAGTCAACCTTGCACGGGAGCATGAAGCAGGACTACGCGAACGCAGAAGCGTTTTGGCGAGTGTGGGACCGTGCCGCAGTGAAGCTCCTTTCAGACGAGTCATTGCGCACGCGCTCTCGGCGCGTGTACAGCAGGAACGAAAAGCCGCTCGCTGTTCTGCTGTTCCAGTCCATCCCGTGGGTCAAGACCTGCCACGACTTGCCACTCCTACGAAGCCGCCCACGCTTCGTGGCCGACTGCCTGGTTGCGGTAGGAGACGGCTGGCATGCCCTCGAACATCTTCTTGCCCTGATGGCTGGGGTTGGCAGGGCAACTGCGGTGCCTTCCGCGATGGGGCAACTGAGGGAAGCGATATCCAAGGCGCCGACTGACTTGTTCAACGATGGAAGCAGCCTTTGGGATGCTGAGACTGTATGCCAAGCGGCGGTGCACGAGCATCGTCGGGCGCTTCTTCGCGATGTAACCCTCAGGCAAGCCACCCTTGACGTGCTGGACAGGCTCGTAGACGCCGGATCGTCCTTGGCCTTTCAGTTGCGTGACTACTTGGCGACGTCGTCACCGTGTGCCCCCCAAGCTTCTAGTCTCAAGCTCGGCTGCGCAGCCAATCAAATAGCGACCCGCAGCAACGACTCTCCTTTCGTAGAGCCGACGGTCCCGATTGTCAGCTACTAGCTGGGAATGGCCACTCTAGACTGCTGTCATCACCGGCCGCTTAGGCCGACAACCCGATCATCATATCCCACACGCCGCCCCTGCCGAACTCAAAAAATCACTCCAACGCTCGAACTGTCCTCACAACATCGAGCTTTCGCAGCATTCGGTCGACAAGCACGCAAACCTACCCTGCCTCCGCCCCCTCCCCCCGCGATGAGGCGCAAACGACTCGCGCACCCCTTCCTCAGCACGGTCCAGCACCTCGCCAGGCAGATGAAGATACGGCTCTCGCCGCCTCGCAGAGCGCTGCCCCTGGCTCGACTGCACCATGCGGATCAAAGCCGACAGCTCCTTACAGCGCCTTGCTCGGCCGATCGAACTCTGGATCCAGCTGCGCGAAGGCCTTATCGTAGCCGCGCAGTTACGCCAGTTCGCGGGCTATCTCGTCTTCCACCGCTTGCTGGCAGCCAATCGTCGCCACCGGAACCTCAGGCGGCCGATGGTTGAGAACACACCCCGACAACAGGCGCGCGGCCGTGTTGCCGCCCCCCACCACCCGGAGTATCGAACCATGCGCTTCACCCCGGACACCACACCCCTCGAAGTCGAGACCGCCCCCAACCCGCAGTGGTCGGTGATCTGGCTGCACGGCCTGGGCGCCGATGGCAGCGACTTCGAACCCGTCGTGCCCGAGCTCGGCCTTGCCGACGCACCAGCCCTGCGCTTCATCTTTCCGCATGCGCCCTTGCGCCCGGTGACCTGCAATGGCGGCTACGTGATGCGCGCCTGGTACGACATCATCTCGCTCGCGCCGGCCAGCCGGCAGATCGACGAAGCCGGCCTGCTCGAATCGCGCGCCTACGTCCGCCAGCTCATCGAACACGAGAACGGGCGCGGCATCACGAGCGACCGCATCATCCTCGCAGGCTTCTCGCAGGGCGGCGCGGTCGCCTATCTGAGCGCGCTCACCCACCCGGTGCCACTGGCGGGCATCGTCGCGCTATCGACCTACATCCCGAGCGCCCGCCTGCTCGTCGATGAGCTGACCGAGGCAAACCGGCAGATCCCGGTCTTCGCCGCGCACGGGACGCAGGATGACGTCGTCGCGCTCGAACTGGGTACCCAGGCCCTTGGTCTGCTGCAGACGCTTGGCCTCGAGCCCGAGTGGCACACCTACGACATGCCCCACTCGGTGTGCCTGCAAGAAGTGGCCGATATCGGCGCCTGGATCAAGGCCCTGGTAGGCGGCGCGCGCTAGACGGCAGCCGCCCCTGCCGTCAGCGCATCGCTGCGACCGCCCACTCGACCACGGCCAGCGCCAGGGCGTCGGACGCCTGGCCGAAGGCCTGCACCACAGCCGGCACCGCGGTGTCGGTCGCGGCCTGGCGGAACTCGAAGCGCTGGCTGGCGACGATGCGCTGGGTGTCCGGGCGATACAGGCGCACATCGAGGCGCACGACCACCTCGGGCCTGCCGTCGCGGTATTCGCTCTGGAAGGCGCGCAGATCGCTGTCGATCTCGAAGTCGGCGTGCAGGCGGCGCTCGTCGGTGCTCAGTGCGGCGATGCGCCCGTCGGCGCGGAAGGCGTCGAGCAGGCGGTTGCGCACCAGGATGGGCGCGGGGTCGCTCCAGCCTGCGCCCTTGTAGATGCTGACGCGGTTGTCCTCGGGCAGGACGACGATGCGCTGGCCGGCCAGATGCACACCCGCTGCAGGGCGCGCAATGCGCAGCGACACCGGCATGGAGGCGGCATCGGCGCGCGCACCCGTGCCTTGTGCAGACGCCTGCTCCGCAGGCAGCAAGTAGACGTCGAGCGGCTCGGCCTTGGGCAGGATGGTGCAGGCCGAGAGCAGCGCCAGGGCGGCGGCCGAAGCCGTTGCCCCACGCAGGCGCACGAACGCCCGCCGGGCGCGGTCGGTGTGCTTCATGGTGAGCTTCATGGTGAGCTTCATGGCGTGAATTCCTTGGTCGGTTCGAGCCCGAGCAGATAGTCGGCAGGGCGGTCCTCGAGCTGGCGGGTAATCGCGCGCAGCGAAGCGAGCGTGGTGCGCAGTTCGCCGATCGCCGGGCCAAGCTCGGCCAGCGCCCGCACGCCACCGTCGAGTGCATCGCGGTTATCGGCGACGAGGCTGTCGAGCGTACCCATGGCGCGTTCGAAGGCGATCATCGAGCGCTCGGCGCTCTCCAGGGTGCGCGCGCCCTGCACGTCGATCAGGCGGTTGGCGGCGCCCATCGCCCGCGTCGCCTCGGCCAGCGCGGCATTGGCCTGCTGGCTGGCGAGGGTGAGCTGGCGCAGCGCCTCGCCCACATCGCCGCGCTGCTCGGCCAGGCTGGCGGTCGTGGTTTCCATGTGCTGCAGCATGCGGCCGATGAGCGCGACGTTGTCAGCGGACAACAGTGCGCGCGCCTGCATGAGCAGCTCGTTGATGTTGAAGACGGCGTCCTCGCCATCGGCGAGCAGGCGGCTCATCGGCGAGGGCGTCGCGATGATCTGCGGCACGACGTCGTCGCTGCCCTGCAGCTTGGTGCTCGTCGGCTCGTCGCCGCTGGTGAGGCGGATGATGGAGATGCCGGTGATGCCCGCCGGCACCAGGCGCGCGCGGGTGTCGCTGCGCACCGGCGCCTCGCTGTCGACACGCACGCGGGCGATGACGCGGTGGGCATCCTGCGGGTCCAGGCGCAACCCGGTGACATCACCGATGCGGATGCCGTTGAACTCGACCGTGCTGCCGCGCGACAGGCCGGTGACGGCCTCCTGGAAGACGATGTCGTAGACCTCGAACTGGCGGTCGCTGTCGGCCTTGGCCAGCCATAGCGCAAAGATGAGCGCGGCGCCGATGAGGGTCACCGTGAACAGGCCGATCAGGACGTGATGGGCGCGTGTTTCCATGTCAGGCATTCTCCGTTCGGACAGCGGCGGCACTCACCGCCTGCGCTGCGGCACGGCCGCGCGGGCCGTGGAAGTATTCGCGGATCCAGGCGTCGTCGAAGGCGGCAACGTCGTCGAGGCCGGCATTGACCAGCACCTTCTTCTGCGCCAGCACGGCCACGCGGTCGGTGATGGTGTAGATGGTGTCCAGGTCGTGGGTGACGATGAACACCGTGAGCCCGAGCGCATCGCGCAGGGTGAGGATGAGCTGGTCGAAGGCCGCCGCACCGATCGGGTCCAGCCCGGCGGTGGGCTCATCCAGAAACAGAATGTCCGGGTCGAGCGCAAGCGCCCGCGCCAGGGCGGCGCGCTTGACCATGCCGCCCGACAGGTCCGACGGGTACTTGTCGCCCGCCAGCGCCGGCAGGCCGGCAAGGGCGATCTTGAGCGCCGCCAGCTGCGCCGCCTCGCGCGCCCCCAGGCCGGCATGCTCGATCAGCGGCAGTGCCACGTTCTCGGCCACCGTCAGCGAGGAAAACAACGCCCCCTTCTGGAACAGCACGCCGAAACGGCGCTCCACCGCCATGCGCCGTGCCGGCGGCAGCGCCAGCAGATCCTCGCCGAACACCCGCACCTTGCCCGCACGCGGTCGGTTCAAGCCCACGATCGTGCGCAACAGCACCGACTTGCCTGTGCCCGAGCCGCCCACGATGCTCAGGATCTCGCCGCGGCGCACGTCGAGGTCGAGTGCATCGTGCACTACCTGGCTGCCGAACTGGTTGCGCACATCGCGCACCTCGATGATGTTGTCGGCCACGTTCGCCTGCGCCTGCATCACCAGCCCATCTCCATGCAGAACAGCGCGGCGATCGCATCGACCACGATGACGACGAAGATCGACTGCACCACCGCCGAGGTGGTGTGCTCGCCCACCGACTGCGCGCTGCCCTGCACGCGCAGGCCCTCCAGGCAGCCGATGACGGCGATCAGGAAGGCGAAGATCGGCGCCTTCGACATGCCGACCAGGAAGTGGATGAGGCCGACATTGCTCTCGAGCCGGGACAGGAACATCACCGGCGAGATGTCGAGCGTGAGCGCCGACACCAGCATGCCGCCGACGATGCCCGACACCATGGCGACGAAGGTCAGCATCGGCAGCGCCAGCATCAGCGCGAACACGCGCGGCAGCACCAGCAGCTCGACCGGATCGAGACCGAGCACACGGATCGCGTCCACTTCTTCGTTGGCCCGCATCGAGCCGATCTGTGCGGTGAAGGCGCTCGCCGTGCGGCCGGCGACGATGATGGCGGTGAGCAGCACGCCAAACTCACGCAGAAAGGAGTAGGCAATCAGGTCGACGGTGAAGATGCTGGCGCCGAAGTCGGCGAGCACGGTCGCGCCGAGAAAGGCCACCACCGCGCCCACCAGGAAGGTGAGCAGCGCGATGATCGGCACGGCGTCCAGCGCCGTCTTCTCCAGGTTCGCCACCAGCGCGGTGACCCGCCAGCGCCGCGGCTGCAGCATCACACGTGCAGCGGTCTCGAGGATGAGGCCAATGAAGCCGACCAGCCCGACGACATGGTGCCAGAACACGCCCATCGTGCGCCCGACATGCTCGAGCACGTCGCCCAGCGCGCTGCCGCGCCTGCGTGCGCCGCCGCCGTCCTGGCCGGAAAGCGCCGCCGCGACGGCCCTGAGCAGCGCACGGCGCTCTGTGGGCACATCCGCGGCCTCGGCCATCAATACCTCCACGCGCTGGCTGCCGAGCAGCGCGCAGATGAGCTGCGCGCCAGCCGTGTCGAGCGCAAGCAGCGCGGACAGATCCACACGCGCAGCCTCGCCCGCGCGCCCGCGCAGGCGGTCCACCACCTGGTTCAGGCGCTTGTAGTGGGCCAGCGTCCAGTCCCCGCCCAAGCGCAGTACGCCACCGCCGTCATCCGCCACCAGTTCGGCATTGCCCGGGCGCGCCACGGAGCTCGGCGCGGGCGGGGTCGAATCGGCAGACAGGGACATCGGCATCGCACTCCAGTCGGGTGAGCTTCTTCAGTTCAGAGCACATTCAAGCAAAACGGTGCCAGCCGCAAGGCAACGGGCTGAGGCGCAGCAGTGTTGGCGGATGCGCGGGGGCGATCGCCTTCGAAGGCTCGCGGCTGGCGCCGCTCCTACGGCAAGACCGCGCACGCTGCAGCCCCAGTGGGAGCGTCGCCAGCCGCGAGC